>JADLEV010000038.1 GCA_020845935.1 Gammaproteobacteria bacterium | reverse complement strand
GAAGCGACGCCGCTGACGCGTAGCGCGCCGAGCCGGTGCACGACGACGCCGCTCAGCACCAGATACAGCGAATAGCTGACCGCGCTGCCGAACACCAGCAGCGCGCCGAGCGCGACGTTGCGGCCCCCATGCAAGGCATCATGGCCAAGCACGGCGACGACGCCGAGATAACTGGCCCCGAGCGCCAGCCATTGCCGGTGCGAAACGCGTGTGCGGTGCAACAGCACGCTGAAGATCAGAACCAGGGTCGGACCCTGATACAGGATCAACCGTTCGAGGTTCGCCGAGACGTATTGCAGGCCGGCGAAATCGAAGATGCTCGACAGAAAGTAGCCGGTCAGACCAAGCGCCAGCAGGCCGCGCCAGTCGCGCCCGGCGAGCCTGGGCTTGTCCCGCCCGGCGCGCCACGACAGCACGAGAAACAGCGGTAACGCAAACGCCATCCGGTAGAACAGCAGCGTGATCGCATCGACACCGTAACGATAGGCAAGCTTGACGATGATGGCCTTGCCGGAGAATGCAATCGCACCCGCCGCGGCAAACAGCAGACCGGCACCGAGCACTCGCGGCGCGGCCGGAGCGGAACAACGGGTCATCAACTGATCCGCGCGGCAGGCAACGTGAGCCGAGATCGACCGAGCAACTTCCTGAAGCCGCGATCACAACGCACCGGATGCTCCCCCAGAGGGATCGTCGCCGCGGCAGGCCAGGCGGCGGGCAGAACGCTGCCGCTCAGTTGCCGGTCAAGGCAGTGCTGTCTCAACGCGGCCATTCCGGTCCACGAGGCGCCAGGCGGACGCCGTCTGCCGCAAGCAGGGCATCGACAAGGGCCATCACAGCCGTGGTTGGGGTGGGCTCGCGCAAAATCCCGGGACTGTTGACCCAGCGCCGCAAGCTGGCCAACACCATCGGCAGGAGCACGAAGGTCCTGCCTGAAGCCAAGGCCGCGATGCCCTCCTCAAGCCCATTGCGGGCGACGGCATGGTGCGGCTGATCGCTGCGCGACACGGCAACCAGAACGTTGCTGTCAGGCGTCATCACCCGGCGCCACCAATCAGCGTGCGTTCGGGATGTAGATCTGCTGGCCGTCGACGCGGAAGGCGCCGATCGCGGCCTGGCCGGTTGGGCCGAGCAGCCAGTCGATGAAGCGTTGGCCGGCGGCGGCATGCACGCGCGGATGGCGTTTCGGGTTGACCAGAATGAGGCCGTATTGATTGTGCAAGCGGGCATCTCCTTCGACTGCAATCACGTGCTTCGCCTTGTTGCGGAAGCTCACCCAGGTCGCGCGATCGCACAACGTATAGGCGCCGATGCCGATGGACGTGTTCAAGGTCGCGCCCATGCCGGAGCCGGTTTCGCGATACCAGGTGCCGCTTGCGGCGACGACGTCGATGCCGGCTTCCTGCCACAGTTGGAGTTCGCGGCTGTGCGTGCCGCTGTCATCGGCGCGTGAGGCAAACGGATGCTTGCCCGCGGCGATGCGGCGCATCGCCGCGACCACATCCGCCATGCCGCGTACCCCGGCCGGATCGCTTTCGGGCCCGACCAGCACGAAGTCGTTGTACATCAGATCGAAGCGCGCGACGCCGAAACCATCGGCGATGAATTTCTCTTCTTCGGCGCGCTCGTGTACCAGAAGCACATCGCCATCGCCATTGGCCGCGTTCTTCAGCGCCTGCCCGGTGCCGACCGCAACGACGCGCACTTCGATGCCCGTCTCTTTTTTAAAGCGCGGCAGGAGGTCGTCGAACAGCCCGGAGTCCTGCGTCGAAGTCGTCGATTGCAGGACGATGTACGGCGCCGGCTGCGCCCATGCCGCGATGCCGGTCAACAGCAGCAGGGCGAGCAGCGCGCTGGATGAGCGATGACGCATCGGTGTTTTCTCCTCTCTGGAAGTGGATCGAGGCAACTTCGTACAAGTTTACGAGAGAGTCGTTGAAGCGTCCCTAAAGCAACGATTCTGCCACCAGACTGCGCAGATCCCGATCGGCGTGGAAGCCGTGCGCTTCGGCGATCGGCAGCTGCACCGGCGGATAGCTGCCGAAATTGCCTTCGACCCAGGTATCGGGTTGCCAGGTGAGCAGACGCTCGATGTCGGCGATCCCGAATTGTTCACCGATCGCCGTCACCAACTGGCCCAGAGGCACCCGCAACGGCGGCACCAGGAACGTGCGGCGCTCACGACAGTCGAGGCGCGCCGCATGCAGCAGATTGTCGACACAGCAGCCGATCGACATCAGCCAGCTGTGCGCGTCGCGCGAGGTGGGGCAGATGAATGGTCGGCCCTGGCTCAGTTCGCGGATCAGGTCGCTGAGAAAGATCGAGACCGCGCCGTTCGGTTCCGGCGGCCGCGTGACGATGCCGGGCAGCCGCAACGAGCAGCCCTTGATCCAGCCGCGCCGCGC
This sequence comes from Gammaproteobacteria bacterium, assembly GCA_020845935.1. GTDB lineage: Bacteria > Pseudomonadota > Gammaproteobacteria > JADLEV01. Next base: position 12,411 of record JADLEV010000038.1, on the reverse strand, counting down.
GTAATCGTTGACCAGTACCTCACCGATCACCTTGTGCGCCCCGTAGCTCAGGGTCGGCGCCGGCGGCGTTTCGTCGGTGACCAGCGGCACGCCGGGTTTGCCATAGACCGCGATCGAGCTGGCGAACACGACGGTCGGCGCCTGGCCCTGTGCCTTCAGCAGATCGAGCAGACGCAGCGTGCCCTGGACATTGACCTCGAGGCCGAGCGCCGGATCGCTTTCACTGCGTCCGCTCGGCACCGAAGCCAGGTGGAACACCAGATCGGCCGGTTGCGCCAGGGCGCGTTGCAGTGTTGCCGGATCGGCGAAGCTGCCTTCGACGCAGTGCAGCCGCCCATCCTCGGGCAGGTGATGCAGCGCCAGATCGAGCACCGTCAGCTGGCGCACCGGCCATGCCGCGGGCTGTTCGGTCATTCGCCGCAGCAGCGCCCGGGTCAGGTGCGCGCCGATGAAGCCATTGGCGCCGGTGATGACGATATGCATGGATTCCCTCGGGTATCGTATGGTGCTGGGCGCCTATAATGCGGAAACGTTCGCGCCGTTACCACGGCAAGCGCGAGCACCACTTCGATCGGAACCAAGCAAAACGAGGGCGAATCCCATGGCCACCAAATCCCTGTCGCACCTCCTGCTGCGCGCGATCGTGTTGGGTGCGGCAATCCTGTTGTCCGGGCAAACCGGTGCCGCGGAGCGTTGCGATCGAGCCTGCATGAGCGCGTTGCTGACGAACTACGTCGATGCGCTGGTCGCCCATGATCCGGCGCGCTTGCCGCTGGCGGAGCGGGTTCGCTTCACCGAGGACTCCAGGGAGCTGAAGCTCGGCGAAGGACTCTGGCAGACGGTGACCGCGAAAGGCCGGTTTCGCCACGACTTTCTCGATGCCCGGGCCCAGGTTGCGGCGGCCCACATGCAGGTGTTCGAAGGGACGAATCAGGTGCTGCTTTCCGTGGTGCTGCACCTGCAGGGGCGCACGATCACCGGCATCGAAACGCTGGTGCAGCGCATCACTCCGGAATCCCGTTTTCAGCCCACCCAACTGGGGCAACCGATCCGAGGCCTCGACGACCCGGTGCCCGCCGGCAAGCGGCAGTCACGCGCCGCGATGATCCGCACCGCGCTCACCTATACCGAAGGCCTGCGCATCGGCAACTTCACCGATGCCAGGACGCCGTTCGCACCGGAGACCTACCGCGTCGAGAACGGCGTGATCATGGCGGGCACCGGCTGCGGCCGGGACGATTGCGGCCTGTACACGCAGAGCATCACGCTGCATCCCGGCATCATCGCCAGCGTCGCGGCGGTCGATGAAGAGAACGGCGTCGTCTTGCTGTGGATGAACTTCGGCCACACCGGCTCGCAATACGGCGAGGGTAACGCGCTGGTCACCTTCGAAGCGTTCAAGGTCTGGGGCGGCGAGATCCACGCCATCAGCGCCTTCTTCAGCAGCAAGCCGATCTCGACCGCGCGCTTCTGGCCTTCGTCCGATCCGCTGCCGCACTAGCTTGCGGAGGATCTATCTATCCGCTCGGTCGCGGGCATGGCCCGCTCCTGCATACGATGACTGCTGCAGAGCTTCCATGGCCGGAGCGCGGAGAAACGCTTCGTTCTCGGGATATTGCGCTATTCGCTTGGCTCCAGCGGCCAGCCCATGGATGCCGCGCGAGGTCCGACGATGGACTGGATCAGGTCCACTTTGCCGTCGCGCATGCGAAACATATGGCAATCGACGAGACCGCTCCCGGTCGGGTTTGCGTCGCTCGCGGAGGCGCCGCCGCCGAATGCCATGAATGCGATGGCAATGCCTTTTTCCACATCGACCCAGACGCGCCGCGGTCCATGGTTGATGTTCGCGCCGATCCGCTTGCGGAAAGTTACCGGCGAACAGTCGTGATCCGTGGCCGTCGTCTGCAATCCGTTCTCCCAGCGGTCGCACACTTGTGCGTACGGAACATCGACCGTCGAGCCTTCGGCGAACTGTGCAAAATAGTCGTTGGCCGCATCCGCCAGCATTTTGCGTGATGCCCGTTGCTCGGGCGGCAGGATCGTCTCCCAGTCCTGATCCTTTGTTTTCAGCACGCCGTCCGCGTTGAAGGCAAAATCACTTTCCCGGGCCACGATCGTTTCGATTTCGGTGATCTTGCCTAGGGCCACTTTGAGGCGGGACGCGAACAGGATCGGCCGGACGGCTCCCTCTTCCGGCAGTGTTCTAGGCCCTCCAAACATGCCGCCGACACCTGCCGCGCCGCCGGCAACTCCGCCGGGAGCGGCACCGGGAGCGGCACCACCAGCCGGTCCGCCGCGGCCGCCGCCGTTCGACGCGGGTGTCAGGGTCTTGGCACTGAAGGGCTCCTCCACGACGGCGATGGTGGCCACGACGCATTTTTGGGTATCGAGCAATGTGCGTCTGAGCAGGGCTTGTCCGGCGGTTTCCCAGAAACCTTTGCCGACGTCCGTTACGACGCCATTCTCGGTGTGCTTCACGGTGGCAGCGAGCGGCAGAACCGATGCCGTGTGGTTGCGGAGGGATTCAAAGTAGGTGTCCGCGATACGCGTGAGATCGGCGCGGGTGCAAGCGTCCTTCCCCTCCTGCGCGGTCGAGGATGCGGTCGCTACAGAGGCAATGAAGCCAACCGTCAGAACAACTCGCGTGAATCGTTTCATTCTTACGCTCCTGAATAAGAAACCGGATTCGTTGGACATCGAACAAGCGCTTGGACGTCGCGGCGGGACACCACCGTTGCCGGTCCATGGTACCGCCGTTTTTCCATTTTCGGTTCAAGTGGAATCCGAGCAGGTCACTCCTGGACTTGTTCGGCGTCGATCCCTCCGGTACCTGCCGGGATCGAGACTTCCCGAATCAGGATAATCGTCCTGGCACGGTCGATCTGTCCGGGCATGGCCCACGCCTGCCAGCGGTGTGCCTTCGGGGGGTGCCTGTAACGATTACGGCACCAGATTGCCGACGATGAAGGCGCGTGCCGGCTCCGAGTGTGGCTGAGTGAAGAATGCCGCGGCCGCCGTGTGTTCGGCGATGCGGCCGTGGTGCAGGAAAACGATGTCGTGGGCGAGGCGGCGCGCCTGCCCTGGATCCTGTGTCACCAGCAACACCCGGGTTCCCTCGCTGCGGATGCGATCGATCAATCCCTCGATCTCGATCACGGCGGCTGGATCGAGGCCGGTGGTTGGCTCATCGAGCAGCAGCGTCGTCGGCGCGGTGGCGAGTGCCTGCGCGATCGCGACGCGTCGCTGTTCGCCGCCGGAGAGCACCCGCGCCGGGCGGGTGGCGAGATGCGCGATGCGCGCCTCGGCGAGCAGCTTGTCGAGCCGCGCATCGCATGCCGCGCGCGGTACGCCGCGCACCGCCATCGCATAACGGATGTTGGCTGCGACCGAGCGGCGCAGCAGCACCGGGCGTTGCAGCACCAGCGCCAGCTTGCGGCGCGCTTGAGCGGCCGGTGCCCCGTCCCAGTGGATCGAGCCGCGGGTCGGTGTCAGCAAGCCATGCAGCAGCCGCAGCAGCACGCTCTTGCCAGCACCGTTGAAGCCGATGATCGCGGTGCAGCCAGCAGGGCCCAGATCGAGATCGATGCCGTCGAGGATTCGCACGCCTCCGGTCTCAAAGCAAAGGCCGCGCACCGTGAGCGCCATGCCGCCGGGCGCAGTCCGCGGCTCAGTCATCGCCGCTCACCCGCAACGAGCGGCCGAGCAGGCCGGCGCCGGCGTTGACCGCGAGTGCGATCAGCAACAGCACGAGACCGAGCGCCAGCGCCAGCGCCAGGTCGCCGCGCGAGGTCTCCAACGCGATCGCGGTGGTCATCACGCGGGTCACGTGGTTGATGTTGCCGCCGACGATGATCACCGCGCCGACTTCGGCGATGGCACGGCCGAACGCGGCGAGGCCGACCGTGATGAGGGCGTGGCGCCCTTCGTACAGCAGGGTCGCGACGCGCCGCCAGCCAGAGACGCCGAGCGCGCGCAGTGGCTCGTCGTACTCCCGATTCAGATCGGCCAGCGTCTGCCGCGACAGCGCGCAGAGGATCGGCGCCACCAGCAGCGTCTGTGCGACGATCATCGCCGCCGGCGAGTACAACAGCCGCAGCCAGCCGAGCGGGCCTACGTTGGAAAAGAGCAGATAGACGAACAGGCCGACGACGACCGGCGGCAGGCCCATCAGCGCATTGATGACGGTGATGACGCCGCCGCGACCGGGAAAGCGGCGGATCGCGAGCAGCGCGCCGAGCGGCAAGCCAAGTGCCGCGCCGATGAGCACCGCGCTGCAACTGACCCGCAGCGACAGCGCGACGATCTCGTACAGGTTGCGATCGCCGTCGAAAATCAGGCCGATCGCGAGCGAGACGACTTCGACGAGCGCGGGCATGAACGGGCGGCCGCGGTCAGTGGTGCGGCCGGCGCGGATCGCGCAACGCGCGGCGCAGCGTGCAGAATGTGGACCGGTACATGCTCCGGCATGATAAAAGAAGCCGATGCGACTTTCGCGAGGATCCCGGAACCTGATGAGCCCACACCCCTTCGAACCGGTTCGCCGGGAGCGTGCCTTCGCTCGGTCGGTCAGCGTGGTGCCGCGGCGATGACGCTGCGCCTGCAACTCAGTTGGTTGGCGAACGATGGCCAGGTCCGGGCCGATATGGAGCTGATTGCCTTGCTCGACGCTGTGGCCGCGACCGGCAAGCTCACCGAAGCGGCGCAACAGATCGGCTGCTCCTATCGCCATGCCTGGGATCGGTTGAAGTCGATCAGCCGCGCCACCGGCAAGCCACCCGTCGTATTGACGCGCGGCCGGGGCGCGCAACTGACCGCGACCGGCGAGGAACTGCGCCAGACCTGGCGCCGGCTCGACGCGGCCTGTCAGGATCAGCTCCAGGCGCTTGCATTGCCGTATGTCGATCGGCTGGCGCAGTTGCTCGAACGCAGCGCGACGCGCGAGACCCATCTGAACATCGCGGCAAGCCACAGCTTCGTGCTGGTGGCGCTGGCGAACCTGTTGCCCGAATGCGGCGGTCTGACCGTGGATCTGCACAATCACGGCTCGTGCCGGAGTCTGGAAATGCTGGCGCGCCAGCAGTGCGACATCGCGGGCTTTCATCTGCCGCTTGGTCCACTCGGGCAACGGCTCACGCCGGTGATCGGCCGCTGCCTCGACCCGCGCCGGCACCGGTTGCTGGAGCTTGAAACGCGGGCCCAGGGTTTCATCCTCGGTGCGAATGTCGTGCTCGATGATGTGCGCGATCTGGCGTCGCGACGGTTGCGCTTCGTCAATCGCCAACCCGGCGCCGGCAGCCGGATGATCCTCGACCTGTTGCTCGCCGATGCCGGGATCGCGCCGGCCTGGATCCGCGGCTATACCGACGAGGAGCATACCCATACCGCGGTCGGAGCGCTGATCGCCTCCGGTGCGGCCGAGGTCGGGTTCGGCGTCGAGACCGCGGCGCGGCGCTTCAATCTGCGCTTCGTGCCGGTGGTGCGTGAGCGCTATTTCCTCGTGTTGCCGCGCAGCGATCGCGGTCGCGGCTGGCTGACCGCGATTCGCACGACGCTCGCAGCGACGGCGTTCCGCGACGAGCTGGCCCGCATGCCGGCGGTCGATATCGGCGCGGCCGGTACGCTGCATGAGGATTTCGATCTCGATATGCTCTGGCGGCAGCAGCCGTGAACATCGCCGTCATCGGCGCCGGTGCGATGGGCAGTCTGTTCGCGGCGCTGCTCGCCGAGGGCGGACATGCGCTGTGGCTGTACGAGATTCAGCCGGAGATCGTCGCGGCGATCGAGCGCGATGGCATCGTCATCGAACGCGCGGGGGCAACACGCGTGGTGCGTGTCGCGGCGCGCAGCGAGGTCACGGCAATTCCCGCGGTCGCGCTGGTCGTGGTTTTCGTGAAGGCCTATCACACCGCCGCGGCCGCGGGGGTCGCGGCGCGTCTGGCCGGCGACACCGGCCGTGTGTTGACGCTGCAGAACGGCATGGGCAACGCCGAGCAACTCGCCGCGCAGGTGGGCGTCGAACGTGTCTTCGCCGGGACCACCGCGCACGGCGCGACGCTGCTGGCGCCGGGCCGGATTCGACATGCCGGCAGTGGCGCGACGACGCTTGGGCCGTGGAGTTATGGTGCCACCGAAGGCGCCCGGGACATCGCCGCGGCGTTCAATGCCGCGGGAATTGCAGTGACCGTCACCGCGGATGTCCGCGCGGTGCTGTGGGAAAAGCTGTTGATCAATGCCGGCATCAATGCGGTCACGGCATTGACCGGGATCCGTAACGGCGAACTGGTCGAACTGGAATCGGCGCGACAGGTCGGCACCGCCGCGCTGCTGGAAGGCATGGCGATCGCGCGCGCCGCCGGTGTCACGGTGCGCGCGGATCTGCCGACGCTGCTGTTCCGCGTGGCGATGCACACGGCCGGCAACCGCTCGTCGATGGGGCAGGACATCGATCGGCACCGGCCGACCGAGATCGCCGCGATCAATGGCTATCTCGTGCGCCTTGCCGACGAGTTCGGCATCCGGGCGCCGGTCAACCGGACCTTGAGCAATCTGATTGCGACCATCGAGGCGACCTTCCAGCGTTGATCGATGCCGCCGCGCGGCAGAGCCCGTTCCGCGGTCAGCCGCCGCTCGCGGTGGTGCGGGGTCGCGTCCCAGGGGCGTGGATCGCGGCGACGTGCGGTTCGACCCGCACGCGGATGCGGTGATAGCGGTACATCGCGTAACCGGTGATGCTGCCGAGATAGCCGAAGTGCAGCAGCCACAGCAGCGCCGCCGGAATCGCCATGAACCTTGGCGCGAGCACCGCGACCACCGTCGCAATCTGGGCTGCGATGAGGATGCGCAACAGCCATTCGCCGTGCCGCGACGGGATCATGGCGTTCATCTTCGGCACGCTGAACGCCTCCTTGCCGGCCTGCAGCAGCGCGTCACGCAGGCTTTGCAGGTGCAACCACAGCAGGAAGGCAACAATCTTCAGCAGCATGCCGGTGATCACCGCCAGCGCGAATCCGAGCAGAAAGAGAGTTGCCGTCAACAGCGGCAGCACCGGGTGGGAGAAGACCAGGCTCACCGCCCAGCACAGGATCGACAGCAACAGCCCGACCATGCCGAGTCGCCAGAAATCGCGATGGCTGTCGCGCACCTTCCGCCGCGCCTGGCGCTGCAACCGCAGCGTCGCGATCGCGAAGGCCGCGAGCAGTCCGGCGAGGGCGATGTTGCAGCCCTGGTCGAGCACGACCGCAGCCGTGCCCGATAGGCCGAGTGCCAGCGCCTTGCCTGCCAGCAACAGCAGCAGCCCGCGCGCCGCGCGCACGCGCAACGGCGCCGGATAGGGCGGCGTGATCTGGAACATCGGCACGACCTGCCAAGCGACCGCCATCAGCAGCAGCGCGATCCAGCCGATGAGGCCGAAGGCCAGGTGCAGGTTGGTCAGCCGCGGTCGCCACAGCGGCAGCGTCCCGGCGAGACCGAAGGCCAACAGGACGCCGCAGGTGAGCGCGGCCAGCAAACCGAGCAACGCCAGCCGCATGCCCGCCGCCGAATCGCTGCTGGATTCGCTGCGATACAGGGCGTGTCCGGCGGTGCCGATGAAAATCGCGAGCGCCGCGCTGAGCAGCGTCGCGGCGGCATGAAACAGCCAGGGTCGCAGCAGCAGGAACGCCGCCATCAGCAATGCGACGCCGGGCAGCCACAGCAAATGAATCAGCGTCGCAACGGGCCGCGGCCGCGGAATGATGGCGCTTGCCAGCACCGGCAGCAGCTGCTGCGTCGCGCCGAGCATGATCGTCGCGATGAAGCCGAGCGCGAGACCGTGGGTCGCCGCGAGCATCGCCGGACTCCAGCGCGACGCCAGCAGCGCCTCGCCGTCGAACAACAGCAACAGCGCCGCGGCGACACCGAACCAGGGCGCGGTCAGGAAGAACCGGCCGGGGACCGACAGCGGCGGTGCCTGTTGCAGCGAGATGCCGGCGTACATCGTGGGACGTGCTCAGGTACGTGCCGCGAGCGCCGCGCACGTGCCGGGGTCATCGTCCCGGCACACGTAGACCTCACAGTGATCGGCGGCGCGCAGCAGCGTGCGCTCGCGAAAACCGTGTTCACGCAGCCAGGGATAAAGGAGCTCCGGCCGGCGCGGCAGGATCAGCTTCAGGTAGGTGCCGGGAGTGAGGGTCCGTAGTGCCGCCGTGGCGCACTCATACGGTTCCGGGGGTTCCATGTCGCGGCAGTCGAGTTCGATCTCGCGCGCAGCCACGGCAACTCAGGCGGCGACCTGTCCCATCGCGCCGATCACCTCGGCGACGTTGCTCAGGCGTTCGTCGGTGAACGGATAGAGCATCCCTTCCTCTTTCATGTTGTGCTGCTGGATCATGATCAGCAGCGTCTCGGTGGTGTCGAGGTAATCGTCGCGGTTGTGCGCATCCGTCGCCGCCCGTAACTGCGCGATCAGATCGCGCATCTGCCGGTGTTCCTCGCGCATCACGTAGGTCGGACCGCCGTTCATCCCGGTCTGGCGCTCGAATTCCGGGAACAGCACCTGCTCCTCCATCTGGAAGTGGTGCTCGATGGCATCGATGAAGGTGAGCGTTGCCGGTGCCGCGGCGGCCCAGTCCTCCTGCTGCGCATGCTGCTCCGCGGTTGCGAGCAGATCGTCGCAGCGGCGGTGGTCGTCGGTCATGAAATTCGTAATGGTGGTCATGCTCGTGGTCCGTTGAGGTTTGCGGCAGTATACGGATCACGTTCGCCAAGGGAACCCGCGACGACGACGGTCGCGGGATCCGTAACGCGCGGATGATCTTGATCAGAGAAGCGGGTACAGTGAAGTGCTGCAATGCGACGCTCGCATGCGTCAGCGCAGAAAAAACCACAAGTATTTTCAGGGCATTACATTTTTCTAGGAGCTAAAACGATGAGCCATTCCGAACCTCGGCAAGATGGTGGGGAGGATGAACGCGTCCCGTTCATGCAACGCCTGCTGGACAATCCGTTCCTGCTGCTTTTTATCGGGGTCACCGTGCCTACGGTGTTCTACATCATCTGGGGCGTGATGGAGATCGCCCAGATCCCGATCGCACCATAACCGGATTGATAGGGGGATACTCATGGCAATTGCACCTCCAAGCGAGCGCATCTGGTGGCGGGAGCCGATCGCGCGCATCGAACTCATCTGGATAGTCATTGGCTTCTCCTGGGGCTTGGTGATGTTCTTTACGATGGTGTTCTGGCACAGCGTCGGCGAACAGAACCTGTCGAACGAGGCTTACAAGACCACGCCGGAGAAGTTCCAGGCCAAGGTCACCGAGATGGTCGAGCAGTACACCGTGCGGGACGAGGCAGGAATTCCGGTGGTGCGCCCGCCGGCAGGCAGCGACGTGTACATGCTCGGCCGCCTCTGGCAGTGGTACCCGCTGCTGGAACTGGAAAAAAACCAGAGCTATCGGCTGCACCTTGCATCGATGGATTACCAGCATGGCTTTTCGCTGCAGCCGGTCAACCTGAACATTTCGGTACATCCCGGGTATGACATGGTCATGACCATCACCCCGACGGATTCCGGTGAGTTCACCATCGTCTGCAATGAATTCTGTGGTATCGGTCATCACCTGATGATCGGCAAAATCTTCGTGGTTGAATGAGGGGGAAACGGAACATGGCAACCATTGAACAATTCCGTACCTGCCCGACCACGGGTCTCAAGGTCCATCTTGCGGCGGAAAATCTGATCAAGGCTAATGCGGTCGTCGCCGTGGTCTTTCTCGCGGTTGGCGGCCTGTTTGGCCTGATGGTCGCGCTGACGCGCTGGCCGGCGGTGCATTTGCTGCCGGCCGACTGGTTCTACCTCGCCCTGACGGCGCACGGTCTCGACGTGCTGTTGGTCTGGATCATCTTCTTCGAGGTGGCAATCCTCTACTTCGCATCGGCGGTACTGCTGAACTGTCGGCTCGCCGCACCCAGGGTCGCCTGGGTTGCATTCGCGCTGATGCTGATTGGCGCGGTGCTGGCGAACATCACGGTGCTGCAGGGACAGTCGAGCGTGATGTTCACCTCGTACGTGCCGATGCCGGCCGCGCCCAACTTCTACCTGTCACTGATCATCTTTGCGGTCGGCGCACTGATCGCCTGCTTCGTGTTCTTCGGCACGCTGGTGATCGCGAAGGAGGAGAAGACCTATCAGGGTTCGATTCCGCTGGTGACCTTCGGCGCGATGACCGCGGCAATCATCGCGGTGTTCACGCTGGCGGCTGGCGCGATCATCCTGGTCCCGACCTGGCTCTGGTCGATCGGCTACATCAGTGATATCGATCCGCTGACCTACAAGCTGGTGTGGTGGGCCATGGGGCACTCGTCGCAACAGATCAACGTTTCGGCGCATGTCGCAGTGTGGTATGCCATCGCGGCGATCGTGCTCGGTGCCAAACCGATCTCGGAAAAGGTCAGTCGCTCGGCATTTCTGCTCTATATCCTGTTCCTGCAACTCGCGTCGGCGCACCACCTGCTGGCCGAGCCGGGGATCAGCTCCGAGTGGAAGATCTTCAACACCAGCTACATGATGTATCTGGCGGTGCTGGGCAGCATGATCCACGGCCTGACGGTGCCGGGCGCGATCGAAGCGGCGCAGCGCCGGCGCGGCTTGACCAACGGCATCTTCGAGTGGCTGCGCAAGGCGCCCTGGGGCAATCCGGCGTTCGCCGGCATGTTCCTGTCGCTGGTAATGTTCGGCTTCCTCGGCGGCATCACCGGCGTCGTGCTCGGTACCGAGCAGCTGAACCTGCTGATGCACAATACGCTCTATGTCCCGGGCCATTTCCACGGCACCGTGGTCGCCGGCACCACGCTGGCGTTCATGTCGGTGACTTACCTGGTGATTCCGTTGATCTTCCGACGTGACCTGGTGCTGAAGAAGGTGGCCCAGATCCAGCCCTACCTGTTCGGTATCGGCGCTGGCGGCATCTCGCTGTTCATGATGGGTGCCGGTACGCTCGGCGTGGCGCGGCGCCATTGGGACATCGGCTTCGCCGATGCGGTCCTGCGCTTCGAGTATCCGGAGGTCGCAATCCTGATGCTGGGCCTGAATGGCATCTGCGCCGTCCTGGCGTCCCTTGGCGGCATCTCCTACGTCGTCGTCGTGGTTGGTTCGGTGCTGTTCGGCAAGAAGATGGGCGAGAGCAAGTTGGCCGCGCCGGTGGCTCCGGTCACGTCCACGGCCGGCGTCGTCGGCGAGTATGGCAATGCCGGAACACTGAAACTGCCGGGCACGATCGTGCTGGTCTCGGTGTTCATGATGGCGTTCATCCTGTACTACGTCGTCAACTGGAAGTACCTTTCCGAAATCTGGCCGCTGCGTTAGCAGGCGGTCTCGGACGACGGGCAAAACAGCCGTGCATTGCACGGCTGTTTTGTTTCCGGGTCATGGTTTGGCGTGGGTAAACCCTAATCCCCGCGCGGTTGCGGCACCCGGGGGTTCAGAGCATACTGCCTCGCGATGCATTGCCGCGGGCCTTCCGTTTCGTATCCATCTCGACGCTGCCGGTTCCGCATGTCACCGTCGGTGATTTTGCTGCTGGCGCTGCTGGCCCCGGTGCTGGCGCTGGCGGTTCAGGAACATGTTCCAGGGACGCCGCAACCCCGGTCGATGCAAGACCCGCCGAATGCCGAGGTAACCGACCCGACCGAAGTGCCGTTTGCCGGCGATGCCGCGGTTCGTTTCAGTCAGGCGGTTGTCGGCAAGCAGGTCGGTGCCCATCGTCTGTTCGATCAGCAGGGTCGGGAGCTGACGCTCGCGGCACTGCGTGGCAAACCGCTCGTCGTCAGCCTCATCTATACAAGCTGCTATCACGTTTGCCCGACCACCACCCGGCATCTCGGCAAGGTGACGGGGATTGCCCGCGACGCGCTTGGCGCGCAGAGCTTTCGTGTCGTCAGCATCGGTTTCGACACGACCGTCGATACGCCGCAACAGATGCAACGGTTTGCGCGCGAGCAGGGTATCGATGATCCCGAGTGGTTGTTCCTCAGTACCGACGCCGGGACGATGACCGATCTTGCCCGTGAGCTGGGCTTCATCTATCGACGCTCGCCGGGTGGCTTCGACCACCTGACGCAAACCTCCGTGCTCGATGCCGAGGGTCGCGTCTATCGTCAGGTCTACGGTACCTCGTTCGATACGCAGTTGCTGGTCGAACCGCTGAAGGAATTGCTGTATGGACAGCCTGCCGCGCTGCTGGACGTCGACGGCTGGGTCAACAACGTCAAGCTGTTTTGCACGGTATTCGATCCGAGGACTGGACGTTACCGATTCGATTATTCGATCTTTCTGAATTTCGCGATTGGCATCATCTGCCTTGGTGGGGTCGCGATATTCATCGTCCGCAGCTGGCGGCACAACCGCCGCGTGGGCGGTCTCTAATTACT
>JADLEV010000037.1 GCA_020845935.1 Gammaproteobacteria bacterium | reverse complement strand
TGCAGAGTGGGCACGGTTCGAGGTGCCGGGCAAATTGCAGAAAGTAGCCGAAGCCGAGCAGGCCACAGCAGCCGATAAACATCAGCAGGAACAGCAGGCGCGGTTGCAGGAGCGGTGACGGCACGGCAACGGTCATCGGTGAAGGCCTGGTTACGGAGTATAGGGCAGCGGCAGACGCCGCAAGGCTGGCCCGGCCGGGCCGAGCAGCAGCGGCGCCGCAGCATCGAGCAATACCACCGCCAGGATCGCCTGCCGATCAGGCGCCAACGGGACGGCAGCGAAGACGGTCCCGGCGGTGTGGCCGGAAGGCGCGTCGGCACGATACAAACGTTCGCCGACCTGTGGTGTGTGTGGCAGATCGGCCTCGAACAGTTCCAGCCGCCGCTTCACTCGGCCGCGATGATGCAGCCGGGCGATGACCTCCTGGCCGCGGAAGCACCCCTTGTCGAAACTGAGTTCATTCAGCAGATCCAGATTCAGCATCTGCGGCAGGAACTCCCCGGCGAGTCCTTCCGGCACGAACGGCAGCCCAGCCAGCACGTCGGCGAGGTGCCAGGCAGAGGTGGCCTCCGCGTTGTCGTCGTCCGATGCAACCGACCCAGAATGCACTGCGAGCCAGCGACGCCCTTGATCAAGCGTGACGGCGAATCCGTCGGCTTTGTTGACGACGCCGAAGCGCGGCACCTGCGCTTCGACTTCGGTGTCAGTGCGGCCAGAAACGGTCCAATGCGCTGTGACCTCGAATCGCACTGCGGCACGCAAAACGTATTTGCCGAGTTGCTTGGCGAGGGCTGCGCCGCGTCCGCAGGGGCAAAGCAGCAGCAGGTGATCGGCGTCGCGCCGCACGACGAGAAACGTGAACAGGACGCGGCCATCGGGTTCACACCAGGCGGCGAGCAGTGCCTGCGTTGCGCTGAGACGCCGCAGGTCGCTGGTGATCTGGCCCTGCAGGAAACGTTCGGCATCGGCGCCGGCAACCGACAGCACACTCCAGTCCGGCAATGCGATGAGGCTTGGCCCGGCGTTCATCACGATACGGAACCGGCTCGTTCGGAAAGAAGGTGGGCGTGATAATCGTCGAGCACCTGCCGCAACTGTGCGGCGAGCGCGGCGTCGTCAGGCGATGTGCGACCAGTCACCCAGGCATACAGCGTCGGATCGCTCTCATCGAGCAACCGGGCAAACAAACGCTGCTGTTCAGCGGGCAGGGCATCGTAGGCCCGTTCGAGATAGCCGCCGAACACGGCGTCGAGTTCGCGCATGCCGCGGCGGCAGCGCCACTTCAATTGCTTACGGATGAGATCCATGGCCTGGCTGCTGCCGTCGGATCCGGGCAACGCCGGCTATGACTGGCGCTCCACCAGCATTTTCTTGATCTCGGCGATGGCCTTCGCCGGATTCAGCCCCTTCGGGCAGGTCAGCGTGCAGTTCATGATGGTATGGCAGCGATACAGCCGGAACGGATCCTGCAAATCATCAAGCCGCTCGCCGGTAGCCTCGTCGCGGCTGTCGATGAGCCAGCGATAGGCTTGTAACAGCACCGAAGGGCCGAGATAGCGATCGCTGTTCCACCAGTAGCTCGGGCAACTGGTCGAGCAACAAGCGCAGAGGATGCATTCGTACAGGCCGTCAAGCTTGTCGCGATCTTCCTTCGATTGCAGCCGCTCGCGGTCCGGTGCCGCCGACTCGGTCTGCAACCAGGGTTTGATCGAGGCATATTGGGCGTAGAAGTGGTTCATGTCCGGTACCAGATCCTTAACCACGGACATGTGTGGCAGTGGATGGATCCGTACGTCACCGGTGACACTTTCGATTTCCTTGGTGCAGGCCAGCGTGTTGGTGCCGTCGATGTTCATCGCGCACGAACCGCAGATGCCCTCACGACAGGAGCGGCGAAACGCGACGGTCGGATCGAGCTCGTTCTTGATGTACAGGATCGCGTCGAGCACCATCGGGCCGCACTTGTCGAGATCGATCTCGTAGCGATCGAGCCGCGGGTTCTCACCGGAATCCGGATCCCAGCGATAGATGAGAAAGCTCTTCTTGCGCGTCGCGCCGTCGGCCGCGGCAATGTTCTTGCCGGCGGTGACCTTGGAGTTTTTCGGAAGCGAGAATTGGGCCATCGTATGTACTTTCGCTAAGGCAGGGCGCTAGTAGACGCGCGCCTTCAAGGGAACCGGATCGGCCTCGCCGGACGTGAATAGATGCACGGGCCGGTAATCGAACCGGATGTTGTCCTTGTCGTCGAGCCAGACCAGGGTGTGCTTCAGCCAGTTGTTGTCGTCGCGATTCGGATAATCCTCGCGTGCGTGCGCGCCGCGACTTTCGGTCCGGTTGGCCGCGCCTTCGATGCTGACCAGCGCGTTGACCAGCAGATTGTCGAGTTCGAGCGTCTCCAGCAGGTCGGTATTCCAGATCAGCGAGCGATCAGAGACACGAATGTCCTTGAACGATTGCCGCACTTCGCGCAGCTTGACGATTCCCTCACGCAACGTCTCGCCGGTGCGGAACACCGTAGCGTAACTCTGCATCACCTTCTGCATCCGCAAGCGGACCGCCGCGGTCGGCTCCTTGCCATTGGCGTGCCGCAGCCGATCAAACCGGGTCAGGCAGCGCTCCAGCGCATCCGCGCCGAGTCGAGGATGCGGCGCGGCCGGCTGCATCGTCTTCGCGCAATGTTCGGCGGCGGCGCGGCCAAACACCACGATGTCGAGCAGCGAGTTCGAACCGAGGCGATTCGCGCCGTGTACCGAAACGCTCGCCGCTTCGCCGATCGACATCAATCCTGGCACGAGATCGTTGGCGTCGCCATTGCGTGCGCGGCGTGCCTGTCCATGGTAGTTGGTCGGAATGCCACCCATGTTGTAGTGCACGGTCGGCAATACCGGGATCGGTTCGCGCGTCACATCGACGCCAGCGAAGATCTTTGCCGACTCGGCTATGCCGGGCAGTCGTTCCTGGATCACGCCGGCACCGAGGTGTTCGAGGTGCAGAAAGATGTGATCCTTTTCCTTGCCGACGCCGCGTCCTTCGCGGATCTCGATCGTCATCGAGCGCGACACGACGTCACGCGAGGCAAGATCCTTGGCGTTCGGCGCATAGCGTTCCATGAAGCGCTCGCCATTGGCGTTGGTGAGGTAACCGCCTTCGCCGCGACAACCTTCGGTGATGAGACAGCCGGCACCGTAGATGCCGGTCGGGTGAAACTGGATGAACTCCATGTCTTCGCAGGGCAGGCCGGCGCGCAGCACCATGCCGGTGCCGTCGCCGGTGCAGGTATGCGCCGAGGTGCAGGAGAAGTAGGCGCGGCCATAACCACCGGTGGCGAGGACCACCTGATGCGCGCGAAACAGATGCAGCGTGCCGTCATCGAGCTTCCAGGCGAGCACGCCACGGCAAGCACCCTCGTCGTCGAAGATCAGATCCAGCGCGAAGTATTCGACGAAGAAATTGGCGTCATGCTTCAGCGATTGCTGATACAGCGTGTGCAGGATCGCATGGCCGGTACGATCGGCGGCAGCGCAGGTACGCTGCGCGGTGCCTTCCCCGAAATGCGTCGTCATGCCGCCGAACGGGCGCTGGTAGATGCGACCGTTTTCGAGGCGGGAGAAGGGCACACCATAGTGTTCGAGTTCGATGACGGCCGGGATCGCTTCCCGGCACATGTATTCGATCGCGTCCTGATCGCCGAGCCAGTCCGAGCCCTTGACCGTGTCGTACATGTGCCAGCGCCAGTCGTCCTCACCCATGTTGCCGAGTGCGGCGCTCATGCCACCCTGGGCTGCGACCGTATGGCTGAGGGTCGGGAATACCTTGGTGATGCAGGCGGTGTTGAGACCGGCAGCGGCCATTCCGAATGTCGCGCGCAGGCCAGCGCCACCGGCGCCGACGACGACAACGTCAAAACGATGTTCCTCAATCGGGTAGGCGTTGGCCATGTCAGAACGTTCCGAGGGATATTGTGAGGACCGCAAGCGCTGCGGTCAGCGCCATCAGAATCGCGGCGAATTTCAACGCGATGAGCGCTGCGAGTTTTACCGACTCGACATGCACGTAGTCCTCGATGACTACCTGCACGCCGAGCTGCATGTGATAGAACGTCGCCGCAATCAACGCCAGCAGCAGCACGGTGACGTGTGGCGATTGGATCCAGGCGATAACGGCGTCGTGCCCTTGTCCGGCATGGCCGACGACGGCGCTGATGAACCACAAAGTCAACGGCACCAGTGCGATGGCGGTCACGCGTTGCCACCACCAATGGTTGGTGCCGTCCTTCGCGGAACCGAGACCGCGCACACGCTGCAGCGGATGACGCAAGGCGTTGCTCATGCGGTACCTCCCGACAGAATGACGACCCAGGTCAGGATGGTCAGGAACGCAGTTGCGCCGAGCACGAGATAGCCGGATCGATACGCATCGGCGATTGCGAAGCCCTTGCCGACGTCCCAGAACAGATGGCGAATGCCGTTGCACAGATGGTAGTAGAGCGCAACCGTCCAGGCGATCAACGCGAGCATGCCAGGCAGCGAGCCGATGATCGCGGCGACCTGGGCATAAGGCTCCGGGCCCGCCGCCGCCGCGGTCAGCCAACACACCAGCAGCAGTGAACCGAGGCCGAGAAAGACGCCGGTCGCGCGATGCGTGATGGACATCGCCATCGGCAGCAGAAATCGATAAACCTGAAGGTGCGGCGATAACGGGCGTGGTGCGGTCATGAGAGTTGTCGTGCTCAGAAGTCGATGCAACGGCCGTTGCGTTCCCAGTCACCGTAGCGCGTTGGTTCCGGACCGCGAGGGCCATTCATCTCGCGAGGCTTGTCGGCCTCCACGGCGGATGCGGGAGCGGGCGGCTGCGACTGGGGTCGTTGATGCGAAGAATCGCTGGTCATGTCGACGTGAATTACAGGCGATTGCGCCGCAACTTGCAATGATTATGATCAACCGATGAGGGTAAAGGGATGACCGCAAATCAACTGCCCGGCGCCGGCGGGGCTTATCCGGCGATACTGCACGTTCCCGTTGCACCGTCGCGAATCCTGGCGCAAGTACTGGCCGCTGCCGCGGCATTCAGCCTGATTCTGCTCGCGTGTGCACCCATTCAGGAAGCGGCACGCTGGGCGGGCATCGCATTCGTAATGCTTTGGGGCATCCGCTCATTGCACACGCACGAGCGCACCGATCTGTGCGACCTCGTGCTCGATCAGCACGGCAATTGGCAGGTCGGATCGATTCCGCACGCCTTGCAGCCCGCCCGGCTGTTGCCGCCCAGTGTGGTTCTGCCCTGGCTGGTCATCCTCAGGTTCGCCGTCGCTGGCCAGGTCCGCGCCCTGGTGTTGACCCCAGACAACACACCCCCCGAGGCACTGCGCCGACTGCGCGTCGTGTTGCGGTTGCCGCGCTGATTCTTGACGCTCGGCATGCGGCAGCAGCTCGTCCGGAATCAGTCGTGCGACCAAAGCAGTTCCGCCAGTTGTGACGGGTGTTCGAGATACGCTTCGGCGGGCCAGGTTCGCGGCTCAGCGTCGGGGCCTAGGTAGCCGTAGAGCGCGACAATGGACTGCATGCCGGCAGCCTTGGCCGCGGTCATGTCGCGCAGGTCATCGCCAACATAGACACAAGTGTCCGGGGCGACGCCGGTCACGGCGGCGGCGTGCAGGAGCGGCGTCGGATCGGGCTTGGCTTTCGGCGTCGTGTCGCCGCTGACGACACAACAGGCGCGCCGGCTCAGATCGAGCGCGTCGAGCAATGGTTCGGTGTAACGCGTGTGCTTGTTGGTCACGATGCCCCAGGGCAACTGGCGCCAATCCAGTTCATCGAGCAGTTCCGCAATGCCCGGGAACAACCGCGACTCGCGGCACAGATTCGCGGCATAGGCTTCGAGGAAACGGAGACGCAGTTCATCCAATCGAGGCACTGGTAGATCCGTACCGAACCCGAGCTCAAGCAGACCCGTCGCGCCGCGCGAGACATGTGGGCGAATCCGGGCATACGGCAGTGGCTCGCGCCGCTCCTCGCGCATGATCGTGGCCAGCGCAAATGCAAGGTCGGGTCCGCTGTCGATCAGCGTGCCGTCGAGATCGAACAACACGGCGGCGAACCCGCCCGAGCGAAGCGCGTTGGTCACTCCGGGCGTTCGCAGCAGGCGAGGTAGTTGACCTGCACCGAGCGGCGCAGCGTCGCCTGGCGGGTGATGGGGTTATAGGCCATGCCGGCCAGATCGCACAATTCCAGCCCGGCATCCCGGCACCAGTGTGCCAGCTCCGACGGCCGGATGAAACGCGCGTAATCGTGCGTGCCGCGCGGCAGCAGTCCCAGCAGATACTCGGCACCGACCACCGCGAGCAGATACGCGGCGGCGGTGCGGTTCAGGGTCGAA
The DNA here is from genome assembly GCA_020845935.1 of Gammaproteobacteria bacterium. GTDB lineage: Bacteria > Pseudomonadota > Gammaproteobacteria > JADLEV01. The sequence goes on along the minus strand of JADLEV010000037.1, from coordinate 30,364 downwards.
AGGAACAGGCGCCCGCCCGGACGCAGCAGCGTCCGGCAGGCCGTCAACAGGCTGCCGGGATCCGGCACGTGTTCGAGCAATTCCATGCAGGCGATGGCGTCGTAGCGGGCGACATTGTCGCGAGCGTGCGCGTCCGCGGTCGCATGCCGGTAGTCGAGCGCGAGACCACGCGAGGCCGCGTGCAGGTCGGCGACCTGAATCATCTGGTCGCTGGCGTCGATGCCGGTCACATCGGCACCAGCGGCGGCCAGGGCCTCCGTGAGGATGCCGCCGCCGCAGCCGAGGTCGAGCACGCGGGCGCCGGCCAACGACGTTCGCGTCCGAATGTATTCGAGCCGGAGCGGATTGATGTCGTGCAGCGTGCGTCCCGGACCGTCGGGGTCCCACCAGCGTTGCGCCAGGGCGCTGAACCGTTCCAGTTCGGCGCGATCGACGTTGGCGGTGCGGGTGTTGGCGGCGGTGAAGGAAGTGTTCGACATCGCGGCCAAAGGTAATGGCATTCGCCACGGAAATCCAGCGCTGTCACGGCGAAATGCGGTCCCGGGCGGCGTGTATGACTTGGCCTTCAGGGCCGATTCAGGAAGCGACACCGATGCGACCTCAGGTCCTCGGATCAATCCTGTTGCTGGTGATGATCGTGACGCTCGGTGTCGATCTCGCGACAATCGAGTATGCCCCGGTGCGAGCGGCTCCGTCGTGGCGCTGCGGGCGCAACAGGCACGGATGCGGCGATGCCGCGTTTCAGCCGGCGTCGAAGTTCAGGACTTGGCCCGGGTTCTCGCTGAACGGTCGGCCGAAGCAGATGCGACCGGTGCCGGACAGCAGCATCACATCGCGGCGAACGAAGGTAACGATGCCATCCTGTTCGAGAAAGGTACCGTTGGTGCTCTGATCGACCAGAAAGAAGCTGTCCCGGCGATACTCGATGCGGGCGTGTTGGCGCGATGCGAGTTCTTCGCGAATGGGGATATCCGCGGCGCGGCTGCGGCCGATGACCAGGGTGGGTTGCTCGGCGTTGACGCGGAAGCGCTCTCCGTCCAGAAACAGATCCAGTTCGCGGCCGCGAGGGCCGGTCCCGGCAGCGCCGGTCGAGATGTGCGTCAGGTCATCGTGGCACCAGAGGATCTCGAAAATATCGAGTTGCTCCTGTTTGCCCTTGACCTGGGTGCGATCAATCAGGCGCGAGTTGGCACGCAGGATCGGCGGCATGCGCACGCGGGCCGGCGTCGTGGTGATGATCTGTGTCGGTTTGGCGATCGCCAGCATGCGGGCGGCAACGTTGACGGTGTCGCCGAAGATATCGCCATTTTCGAACAGTACCGGACCGAAATGCAGGCCAACCCGGCAGGCAAGACGGACCGCCGCGCCACCGTCGCGGATGGGGCCGGTGCCATCAACCCATTCTTGGATATGACATGCAGCGGTCGCCGCCTGGGCGACACTGGGAAAGGTAAACAGCATTTCGTCCCCGAGCGTCTTGACCAGTCTGCCGCCTTGCTGTTCACCGCACTGGATCAGTTCCGACAGCAACGCGGTGACTCGCTCGCGGATCGCGGCGTCATCGAGGGTTCCCGGCCGCTTCGCGCTATCGGCATTGCAGATGCGGACGAACATGACTGCATGTTCACTGGCGTTTGCGTGATCCATTTGCTGTGCTCCACCTGCCAATCATGCCGACGGTTCCGCGTCCGAACCCCTCGTACCTGCACGTCGTTCCGCCCCGGAGCGAGGCGCAAGCCAATCGGATGTGTGCTAGTTTATCGGAAACCCGTCGGCACCGGGCGTGCCGCCGGCGGGCACCCGCGGATCAACCTTGATTCACCCACGACACAGGACTTGATGTGAAACCGCTCGCGCTGTTTGGTGCAATGACCCTGGGAGCTCTGCTGTTCATCGCCGGCGCCGGCAGTGCCTGGTGGTTGGGCAGCAAGCGGACGGACGACGCAACCGCGCCATCAGCCGCCAAGCAGGAAAGCGCGGTGCGGACCAGCGCCGCGTTGGCGCGAGCCGACCTGGAACAATTGCTGAAGCTCATCGACCTGCGCCAGCGCGGCGCCGTGCTCGATTCGGCCGAAGCATTCGCCGCATTCGTGCAGCAGGAGGCGGCCAACCAGTCGGTCGTGCGCGCCGCGGTTGCCAATGGCGCCGAACGCAATCCGCTGGTTGCCGAACTGATGGAGCGCGCCGGTCTGCGGGTGCTTGCCGAGGTCTACCTGAATCAGGTGGTCCAGGCGAATCTGGCAAGCGATTTTCCGAACGAAACCCAGATGCGGGAATTCTTCGACGCCAACCCGGAACGGTTCCGGACACCGGATCGGGTCCACCTCTGGCAGATATTCCTGCCGGTCGCGGAGACAGCGGCGCCAGCCGAGATCGCGGCGGCCGAGCGTACCGCCAATGAGGTCGCGCTGGCGTTGAAGCAGGGCAAGACCGATTTCGCGAAGGAAGCGGCGCGGCATTCCGGGCATTTGCAGAGCCGCCTCAGCGACGGCTACATGGGGTTGCTGCAGGTCGATGACCTGCTGCCGGAGATCCGGGCCGAAGTCGAGCAACTGGCCGAGAACGCGGTCAGCAAGCCGGTCCGCAGCGCCACTGGTTTTCACGTGATCAAACGCGGCGCGAAGGTCCAGGGTCAGGCGTTGAAGTTGGACGATGTCAGCGATCAGATCCGCCGGTTGCTGCGGCAACAGGGTGAAGCGAGTGTGCGCAAGGCAGCGGTAGAACAGATCATCGCCAAGTTCCCGACCGATTACGACAAGACCGCGCTGGAAGGTTGGCGCGAAGCCTTGCGCACCGCGGCGCAACCGCCAGGAGCGGCAGAAGCGAAACCGTAGCGAGAGGGCAGATCATGGTGATCGATCCAGTCTCACTGTACGCGGCGGCGACCTTCGTCTGGGCGGCGCCCAGGTTCACGCCCACACATGTGCCTCCGGGGCGACAGACAACCGCCTCGACCACAGTCACGGATCACGGCCCGCCCGACGCTGGCCTGCAAGCGCGCATGCCCCGGGATCGGGCCGCGCTGGCCGTGCCATACCGATCCGCGCTCGAAGCGTTGATCGTGCAGATGGGCGGCGCGGCGCGGCCCTCCGGCAAAGGGGTCTTCATCGATCTGCGCGTATAACGGCACATCCCTTCCGAAGCCTTGGTGTCCCGTGCGGCCGGCGGTCGTACGCTGTAGAATTCGCGTCCCGCATTCTCTGGTAACGAAGAGCCGCACATGGCAGGCAAGACGCTGTACGACAAAATCTGGGACGCGCACGTCGTTCGCACCTACGACGATGGTACCGCGCTGATCTACATCGATCGTCATCTGGTCCACGAGGTCACGTCACCGCAGGCCTTCGAAGGGCTGCAACTCGCCGGCCGGAAGCTGTGGCGGCGCGACGCCAATGTCGCGGTTTCGGATCACAACGTGCCGACGGTCGATCAGCGCAACGTCACCGATCCGATTGCCCGGCTGCAGCTCGAAACGCTAAAGGCCAATTGTGGTCTGCATCGCATCACTCATTTCGATGTCGGCGATCCGCGGCAAGGCATCGTTCACGTGATGGGGCCGGAACAGGGGCTCAGTCTGCCGGGCATGACCATCGTCTGCGGCGATTCGCATACCTCGACCAACGGCGCGCTGGGTGCGCTCGCATTCGGCATCGGGACCTCCGAGGTCGAGCACGTCCTGGCAACGCAGTGTCTGGTGTTGCGCAAGGCGGCAAACATGCGGGTGCGCTTCGACGGTGTGCCGAGCACGGGCGTTGGCGCCAAGGACCTCGTGCTCGCGCTGATCGGCAAGATCGGCACCGCAGGCGCAACCGGCCACTCCATCGAATATGCCGGCAGCGCGATTGAACGGATGACGCTCGCCGAGCGGATGACCGTGTGCAACATGTCGATCGAAGCGGGTGCGCGGGCCGGTATGGTCGCAGTCGATGACACGACCCTGTCCTATCTCGAAGGACGCCCCTACGCACCGAAGGGTGCACTGTGGCAACAGGCAGTAGCGAGCTGGCGTGATCTACACAGTGACACTGACGCGCACTTCGACCGGGAAGTCGTCGTGGATGCCGCCCTGCTTGCGCCGCAGGTGACCTGGGGTACCTCGCCAGAGATGGTCGTGCCGGTGACCGGCCGCGTCCCTGATGCGGCCGCCGAAGCGGATCCGGTGCGCCGTGAAGGTCTGCGCCACGCCCTGGCCTATATGGATCTCAAACCGGGCACCGCGATCACCGACATCGCCATCGACAAAGTGTTCATCGGCTCGTGCACCAATTCACGGCTGGAGGACCTGCGGGCTGCGGCGGCGGTGATCCGAGGGCGCCAGCGCGCCGCGAACGTGCGGCAGGTTCTGGTCGTACCGGGCTCGGGTCTGGTCAAGCAGCAGGCCGAAGCCGAGGGGCTCGATCGGGTTTTTCGCGATGCCGGATTCGAATGGCGCGATCCGGGCTGTTCGATGTGTCTCGGCATGAATCCGGATCAACTGGCGCCGGGCGAGCGTTGCGCCGCGACCAGCAATCGCAATTTTGAAGGGCGGCAGGGACGTGGCAGCCGTACCCATCTCGTGAGTCCTGCGATGGCGGCGGCCGCGGCGATTGCCGGCCATTTCGTCGATATCCGCAACTGGAACTGATCTGATGCAGCCGTTTACTCAATGTACCGGAATCGTCGTCCCGATCGATCGGCCGAACGTCGATACCGATGCGATTATCCCGAAGCAATTCCTCAAGTCGATCAAGCGCAGCGGCTTCGGCCCGAATCTGTTCGATACCTGGCGCTATCTCGACGAGGGCGTCGCCGGCGCCGACTGCTCGTCGCGGCCGCTGAATCCAGAATTCGTGTTGAATCAGCCGCGCTATCGCGGTGCCAGTATCCTGCTCGGCCGCGACAATTTCGGCTGCGGTTCATCGCGGGAACATGCGCCGTGGGCGCTGCTCGATTTCGGCATCCGCGTCGTCGTCGCGCCCAGCTTCGCCGATATCTTCTACAACAACAGCGCCAAGAACGGGCTGCTGCTGGTGACGCTCGACGCGGCGGTGATCGATGGCCTGTTCCGCGCCGTGCTGGCGTCGCCCGGCTATCAACTGGCGATCGACCTCGCAACGCAGACCGTGACCACGCCGACCGGCGAAGCGCACCAGTTCGCAATCGATGCCGCGATCAAACATCGGCTGCTGAACGGGCTGGACGACATCGGCCTGACGTTGCAGGACGCTGAGTTAATCCGCGCCTTCGAGTCCGAGCGGCAACGCGTGGCCCCGTGGTTGTTTTGTTGAGCTAGCGGACGCCGCCAACGTACGCTGACATGGTCGCGGGCGCAGCCCGCCTTGAAGCAGGCGCAGGCCGTGTCCGCGCCGGGAGACCTCCCGGGTTTCACACCCCAGGACAAACAAACGGCGAGATTCTCCCGCGGCGCTTACCGCGCCAACGGATCCTGCCGGATCTGAAAGCGGACCAATTTGCCGCGCGTGCCGAGGCCGCCTTCGACGTGCCACAACAGATGCGTACCGTAGTTTGCCCACAGCGCGCGGCCTTTCCAGCCGGCCGCCGGATCGTCGATGCGGCCGTCCATGCCGCGATGAAAGAAGCCGAGCGGGTAGGGCACGCGCAGCGTTGTCCAATGACCTGATGCGGGATCGAGCGCGAGCAGCGCATCCGAGTTCGAACCGGTCGCAAACGGCGTATCGCGGCCGAGACCGGAGATATCGTGCTGATCGACCCAGTTGTAATACTGGAAATCGGCCGGCACATCGGTTCCGGCGAGCGTCGGACCATTGGTGCGATACAGCGTCCAGCCGGCCGCACAATGGGTCCCGGCCAGCGCCTGCTCCGGCGTGCCTGGCGTGCACTTGCGCCGATCGAAGCTCGCGAGATGGCTGCTGCCGGCAAGTGCGGTCCAGATGACGCCCTGCGAATCGACATCAATGCCACGGGGATCGAAGCCAGGCTCCGGCACGCGATAAACCTCGGCAATGCAACTGACCGGCGGATTCGCGCCACGGTCGATGCGAACGATATAACCCGGATAGCTTTCGCTGGTGCCCCAGACGGAATCGTCCACCGGGCTCGGGATCACCGAATAGAGGTTGTAGCGGACTTCGGTATCACGCGACGGATCGCGTGTTTGTCCCGGCAGGTTCCAGGGCTGGCTGATGCGGCCGTCGCCGTTGCTGTCAACAACCTGCGGGCACCAGCCCTGCGCGGCCTGCTCATCCCGGGTGCGATCGAATTCGCGGGTATTGATCCAGCCGATGATCGGCCCGGCCAGCTCATTGAAATAGACGGTCTGATCGGCATCGTTGTCGAACTGCAAGTGGTGCGTCGAGAAGCAGGTATCGATCAAGGTGAAGGCGTCGCTCCTGGGATCGTAGAACGATGCCTGACGCACGCTCATCCGCAACGGATAATACTGCGCGAAGGGGTGGGGCGAGCCCGAACCACACCAGTCCGGCTGGCGCTGGCGAATCTTTGAGGTCAGCCAGACGCGGCCGGAACGATCCAGCATCGGGTTGTGCGGATCGGCCGGGTGTTCGAGCCCCCATAGATGGGTATTGCCGTGAAAATTCGATGGCCGTCCCGGCGGCGGGAAGCGGGAGCTGATCGTCTTCGGGTCGTCCCGGGTCGGAATGAGGATTTCGCGCGCACCGTGGGTCGCCGGGTCCAGGATCGCGAGCTTGCCGTGCCCGGATGACACCGCGTACACCGGCCCGCCGCCATTTACGGTCGGCTGGTTCTTGTCGGTCGCGATCTCATCGTGCATGTACGAGGTCGGCTCACCCCAGTCCCACAACGTGATGACGACGTTGCGTTCGATCCCGCGTGGCCGCGGTGGCGCGGGAGGTACGGCGCCCGCAGCGATGCGATCGGTCCAGTCGGCAAATACCTGCATTGCATTGTCGCGGCCAAAGGCATTGAACGCGGCATACATCTGCCCGCCACGCACGCCAAGCTGGGTGCGGTAATCCCAGGCTTCGCGTGATGATGCCAGATTGAGCCCCGCCATGTGGTCGAGCGTGCGGGTCACCTGATTGCCGAACTGGTGACACAGATGGCAGTTACTCTTGAGATTGTTGATCCACGCCGCCTGCGATTCGAGCTGCGGCGCGATGCCGTTGCCGCCGGGTCCGGTGCCGGGGAATTGATCGGCGGCCGGCGGGCGCAATAGCGACAACCAGTAATCGGCCGGATAGACCTTGGCCGCGTCGACTGGCGTTGCCGCCGCGCTGACGCGTAGCGCCAGCGCCGGCGCGCCAGGTCGAGCACTGACTGGTTGGGAATCGGCCAGGCCGTAGCCGCGTACCCAGACGCGCCAGGTGGCCTCTGGCAACTCCGGCAAGACGAATCGCCCGGCATCGTCGGTGACGACGATCTTGACCAGCGGCGTCGCCAGTTCGGCCGTTTCCGCTATGACCCAGACACCGGCTTCCGGACCGGTCGCGCCGGTAACCATGCCTTCGAGGTAGGCGTCGGCAGCCCTTGCCATGTTTCCGGCAAGTGACAAGACGATGAGCCAGACGGGTGCGGCGCGGGGTACCGCGGTCGCGTGAAAAGTTTTTCGTTTCATCGATTGTCTCCGGATGGGGCACCCAGCGCCGGCAGCAACGAGCGACGGTCGAAGGTGACACTTTTGATCAACGCGAACACCTGGCGGTTCGGCGCGAGGCCGAGTTCCGCCACGGCAAGGCGCGTCAGCCTTGCGCGCAGATGCGTGCCGCCGGCGTCGAGCAGTACTTCGGCGAATGCGGTCCGAGGCTCCTCGACGATCTCGAGGATGTTCGTCAGCAGCACATTGCGCACGCTGATGCCGACCGGTCGTTCAATCGCCAGCGCCACATCGCGCGCGCGGATGCGAATGCGGATGCGGCGCCCCTCCGGCAGTTCGACCATCGGCATCGTCAACGGCTGGCCATGCAGGTCGAGTTGGGTCAGGTGATAGCGCCGATCGTGCGCCACGATCGGCGCCTCGATGAGTACACCGGCCTCGAACCTGCCGGCCAGACGCTGCACGTCGAGTCGTTCCAGCACGGTCGCGATGTCGCCGCTGGCGGTGATCGCGCCATGGTCGAGTACGACCATCCGATCGGCCAGCAGCGCCGCTTCGTCGATCGCATGCGTCACGTAGATCGCCGGCACGCCGGTCTGGCGCAACAGCCGTTGCACATACGGCAGGATCTCGCGCTTGCGACCGACATCGAGCGCGGCCACCGGCTCATCGAGCAACAACAGCCGCGGCCGCGACAACAGCGCGCGGCCGAGTGCGACCCGCTGCGCTTCACCACCGGAAAGCTCGGCGGGGCGGCGCGCGAGCAGCGGCGCCAGATCGAGCGCGGCGACAATCTCATCGAGGTTCGGACCAGGTAAAGCCCGTGGCGCACGGCGTACCGCATAGCGCAGGTTGTCCGCAACGTGCAGATGGGGAAACAGCCGGCTCTGCTGGAACAGATAGCTGATACCGCGCCGGTGTGGCGGGACGAACGCACGTTGCGCGGTATCGGACCAGAGTTCGCTGCCGAAGCGCACGGTGCCGGTGGCATGGGTTTCAAGTCCGGCGATGATCCGCAGCAGCGTGCTCTTACCGGCACCGCTCGGTCCGAACAGCGCGGTCACGCCATCGAGCGCGACATCCTGGCCAACGTCCAACTGAAAATCCGGATAGCAGATCCGGATATCGAGTCGCAGCGAGGCAGTGTTGCTAGGTGGCATGCAGGCGCCGGCCGCGGTTCAGCGCGTAGACCACCAGCAACATCAGGAACGAGGCACACAGCAGCAACACCGACAGCACGTGCGCCTCGCCGTAGTTCATCGTTTCGACATGCTCGTAGACCGCGATCGAGATCACTCGGGTCTGGCCTGGAATGTTGCCGCCGACCATCAGCACGACGCCAAACTCGCCAATGGTGTGCGCGAAAGTCAGTACCGTTGCGGTCAGGAAGCCCCGTGCCGCGAACGGCACGGCGACGGTGGCGAAGCGATCGAGGGGCCCGGCGCGCAACATCGCCGCCGCTTCGAGTGGCCCACGGCCCATCGCCTCGAATGCGGCCTGCAGCGGCTGCACGGTGAACGGCAGCGAATAGATCACCGAAGCGACCACCAGGCCGGCGAAGGAGAAGGTCAGTGACGTACCGGTCAGATCCAGCCAGAACTTGCCGAATGGCGTCGCCGGGCCCAGTGCCAACAGCAGGTAGAACCCCAGCACGGTCGGTGGCAATACCAGCGGCAGTGCGGTCACCGCTTCGATCGCCGGTTTCATGCGTGTGCGCGTAAATGCCAGCCACCATGCCAGCGGTGTGCCGAGCAGCAGCAATACCAGCGTCGTGATCGCGGCGAGTTGCAGCGTGAGGACGAGAGGGCCGAGATCCGGCATCGATCACTCCAGACGATAACCGTCGCCGGCAATGATGGCGCGCGCGGCATCACTTCGGAGCCAGGTCAGGAACGCGCGGGCCGTGGCGTTGTCGGCCGCGCGGCGGAGCAGCACGGCATCCTGCCGGATCGGCGGATACAGGGACGCATCGACGACCCAGCGCGCTCCGGTGGTGGTCCGGTCCGGCGGCGCGGCGGCGACGAAACCAAGCTCGGCGTTGCCGCTCGCGACCAGCGCATACGCCTGACCAATGTTTTCGCCGAGCACGATCTTCGGTTGCAGGGTTTGCCACAGCCCGAGCCGCTGCAGGACCTCGCGTGCCGCGGCGCCATAGGGTGCAAGCTGGGGATTGGCAAGTGCGATGCGGCGGAAGTCGCCGCGACGCAGCGTTTCGGCGTCGAGCATCGTTGCGTTCGGACGCCATAACACCAGAGCCCCAAGGGCGTAAGTGAAGCGCGACCCGGCGACGGCAAGGCCGGCGTCGATCAACGCTTGCGGGCGAATCTCATCCGCGGACAGGAAGACATCGAACGGCGCGCCCTGCCGGATCTGCGCGAACAACGTACCGCTGGAGCCTGCGACCTGGATCAACTGGCCATGCTCCGCTTGCGGAAACGCCGCGAACAGTTTGTGCGCGGTGTCGGCAAAATTCGTCGCGACCGCCACGGTCGCATCGGCTGCCACGTGCAGTGGCGCCAGCACCAAGGCCAGCAATGCACCCAGCCGAGTCGCGGTCGCAACGGAGTGCCATCGGGGTGGTAACTTGAGCATGCGGAACAATCATCGCGGTTTCCTGCATAGGATCGGGTCAATCGCTGGCGGCACGCAAGTCCGATATACTGCGCCGTCAGTTCACCGCAGGCGGAACGCGCTGGTGCCGGCGTCCGCTCCCTTGGGCAACGAGCATGAAAATCCTCTTGATCAACCCGCCGTGCGGCCCGCGCACGATCGGCCTCAAAAATATGGCGAAGATCGAGCCGCTTGGGCTGGAACTGGTCGGCGCTGGAGTGTCGCGCGAGCATGAAGTCCGGCTGGTCGATATGGAGGTCGCTCCGGAGGACCTGACGCCGACGCTGCGCGATTTCCGGCCGGACATCGTTGGCGTCACTTCCGAGATCGTCCATGTCGAGACCGCTCTGGCCGCGCTGAGCGAGGCCAGAGCGGCGGCGCCGCAATGTCTGACCGTGGTCGGTGGGCACCATCCGACGCTCTGCCCGGAGGATTTCTTCGATCCGCTGGTCGATCTGATCGTGCTCGGTGAGGGGGTCGAACCCTTTCGCGAGATCTGTGCCGCGCGCGCCGCGACTGGCGATTACACCACGATTCAGGGTTTGGTCCGGCGTACCGAGCAGGGCTTTGTCCGGACCACGCCGCGGCCGTTGCCACGTGATTTGAATTCGCAGCCGAAGCCGGATCGCAGCCTCACCGCCCGTTACCGCGATCGTTACTTCTATCTGTTCGAGGATTCGGTTGCCGCGATTCGGACTTCGGCCGGTTGCTCGTTCCCGTGCGATTTCTGTTCCTGCCGCATCTATTCGCAGGGTCTGTTCATCCCACGCGCACCGGAACTGGTGTTCGAGGAGATCGCGGCGCTCGACGAGGACTTCGTGATGTTCTGCGACGATCACTCTTTTCACGATCCGGAACGGATGCGCAAGCTCGGCCAGATGCTGCTCGATGCGGGCATCAAGAAGCGCTATTTCGCCTATGCCCGCGCCGACTCGATCGTTGCCGATCGAGACGTGTTCGCGCTCTGGGCCAAGGTGGGGCTGTTTCTGGTGATGACCGGCGTCGAATCGCTGCGCAGCGCGACCTTGCAATCGATCGGCAAGAAAACCGATCGCGACATCAACGAGCAGGCCATCGCGGTGCTCGCCGAACTCGGCATCAACATGAGCGCGGGCTTCCTGGTCGAACCCGACTTTACCGCCGCGGACTTTGCGACCATCGATCGCTTCGTCGATGAACATCGTTCCATACTGCTGGTCGAGGTCACGCCGACCACGCCGTTCCCGGGCACGACGCTGTATCGCAAGATCAAGGATCAACTGCTGACCCAGGATCGGCAGCTGTACGACTTGCAGCATTTCCTGATGCCGACGACCCTGCCACCGGCTGAGCTGTACCGGCTGATGATGAAGTCGTATGGCAAGACCGTCTGGCGCGTGATCAAACGGCTGCGGTTGTGGTATCCGCAGGTATTGTTCTCGCGGCGGGTATTGCGCGTAATCACCGGCATCCTGCGCAATCAGAAGCTGCTGTATCGCGCGCATCTCGACGTACCGGCCGCGCCACAAGTGCCGGCGGCACGCCAGCCCCGATGAGCGAGGTGCGCGCGACGCAGCTCAGCTATCTTGGCTGGTCGGGTTTTCGCTTGCACGACCCGGCCGGCATCGAGTTGTATCTCGATCCGCCGGGTGGCACAGTGTTCTCGCCCGATCAAACGGCGCACATCCTCATCACCCACGGCCATCCGGAACACGTGCAGGGCACGCTCGAACATCTGCGCAATCCGGCGCGCGCGCTGCCGGTCGTGATTGCCGCGGGCGAGGGCGTCTGCCGGCATCTGCGCCGGCATGCCCGGCATGACGCGGATCGGTTTCAGGTCTGCACGCCCGGTCAGCACTTCGAACTTGCGGGCTACGGTATCGACGTCTTCAAGTGGACCCACATGCCGCTGCTGCCGCCGGGGTTGAGCGCCAAGCTGCATCACGTGCGCCGCTTGTGCTCGCGTCCGCGCCTCGCCGCGCGCATCGTGCTGGCCGGCATCATCGGCCCCTGGCCCTATCCGATGCTTGGTTTCCGGCTGGTCCGCCCCGGGCGCACGCGGATCCTTCTGTACGGCGAAGGTCTGCATCGCCAGGCGAGCCCGCGCGCCTTGGCGCAACTCGCCGCTGAATTGCCGGCGGATGTATTGCTGGCCGCGGTCGAGCCGGAGGACCTCGCGATCCTGCCGGATTTGATCGCGCGGCTTGGCACGAGGAAGGTTGCGCTCTACCAGGCGCACCAGCCATGGCGCATGTCGTTTGGGATGCCCCTGGCGGATCTCGATGCGCTCGCGGCAACGCTCGTGCACGCCGGTCACGAAGCACTGCTATTTCCGCCAGGCGCGGCATCAGTAGTGATCGCCTGAACTGGTGCCGCAATGCTCCCGCGATAGGTGGTCCCGGCGCGCTGCGGTAGAATGCGCGGCCTGCGTGCCCCCCCTTCATCCATGAATCTGACCCGAAACTTCTCCATCATCGCCCACATCGATCACGGCAAGTCGACGCTTGCAGATCGCTTCATCCAGTTGTGCGGCGGCCTGAGCAACCGGGAAATGGCAGAGCAGGTCCTGGACAGCATGGATCTCGAACGAGAGCGCGGCATCACCATCAAGGCGCAGGCGGTAACCCTGCGGTTTCGTGCCGAGGATGGCATCAGCTATCGGCTCAATTTCATCGATACGCCGGGCCACGTCGATTTTCACTATGAAGTCTCGCGTTCGCTGGCTGCTTGCGAAGGCGCGTTGTTGGTGGTCGATGCGACGCAGGGCGTCGAAGCACAGTCGGTCGCCAACTGTCATACCGCCATCGAACAGGGCCTCGAAGTCATCCCGGTGCTGAACAAGATTGATTTGCCGAGCGCCGAGCCCGACCGCGTCATCACCGAGATCGAAGACATCATCGGCATCGACGCGCACCTGGCGTTGCGTATCAGTGCCAAGACCGGGCTCGGGGTCAACGACCTGCTGAATGAGTTGGTGCGCCGCGTGCCACCGCCGTCGGGTGACCCCGACGCGGTATTGCGCGCGTTGATCATCGATTCGTGGTTCGACAACTACCTCGGCGTCGTATCGCTGATCCGCGTCGTCGACGGCTGCGTGCGCAAGGGCATGAAGATTCGAATCATGTCGAACGGACGTACCGCCCAGGCGGAACAGGTCGGTGTGTTTACGCCGAAGCGGGACTACACAGACATACTTGAAACCGGCGACGTCGGCTTTCTCTGCGCCGGGATCAAGGAGATCGATGGCGCGCCGGTCGGCGACACGATTACCGCTGCCGTCAACCCCGCGGTGGAGCCACTGGCGGGGTTCAAGCAGGTCAAGCCGAACGTGTTTGCTGGCCTGTTTCCGATCGATTCGGCCGATTACGAGGCGCTGCGCGAGGCGTTGGCGAAGCTGCGGCTTAATGATGCCGCGCTCCAGTATGAGCCGGAAACCTCGCAGGCGCTCGGTTTCGGTTTCCGCTGCGGCTTTCTCGGCATGTTGCACATGGAGATCGTCCAGGAGCGGCTGGAACGCGAATACGAGTTGAGCCTGCTGACAACGGCGCCGACGGTCGTCTACGAAGTGCTGACCACCTCCGGCACGGTGGAACTCATTCACAACCCCTCGGCATTACCGCCACCGGATCGGATTGCCGAGTTTCGCGAGCCGATCATCCGCACCGAGAGTCTCGTGCCGCAGGACTATCTCGGCGCGGTCATGAAACTGTGCGCCGACAAGCGTGGCGTGCAGCGCAGCCTGCATTATTCCGGCAGACACGTGCAGGCAGTCTACGAACTGCCGATGTGCGAGATGGTGCTGGATTTCTTCGATCGCCTGAAATCGGTGACGCGCGGCTACGGCTCGATGGATTATTCCCTGCTGCGCTATCAGCCGGCCGATCTGTGCAAGCTCGATCTGCTGATCAATGGCGAGCGGGTCGATGCGTTATCGGTCATCGTCCATCGCGAACTCGCCAATCGTCAAGCCAGGGAACTGGTGCGCCGCATGAAGGAACTGATCCCGCGACAGATGTTCGAGATCGCGATTCAGGCAATGGCTGGGGGGCGCATCATCGCACGCGAGACCATTTCCGCGCTGCGCAAGAACGTCACCGCGAAGTGCTATGGCGGCGACGTGACGCGCAAGCGCAAATTGCTGGAAAAGCAGAAGGCGGGCAAGAAGCGGATGAAGCAATTCGGCTCCGTCGAGATTCCCCAGGAGGCCTTCATGGCCGTGCTGTCCGTGAGCAAAGACGAATGAATATCGACTTTTCCGCCGTACTGGTATTGCTGACCGCACTGAGCGGCACCATCTGGGGTATCGATGCGTTGTTGTTCGCCCGCCGCCGCGCCGCGACCCGTGGTGAGTTGCCGCTGCTGGTCGACTATGCCAAGTCGTTCTTTCCAATCTTTCTCATCGTGCTGGTGTTGCGCTCGTTTCTGGTCGAGCCGTTCCGCATTCCTTCGGCATCGATGGTGCCGACACTGGTCGAGGGCGACTTCATCCTGGTCAACAAGTTCGCATTCGGCATCCGTCTGCCGGTGCTGAACAGGAAGATCATCGCTATCGGCTCACCGCAGCGCGGCGATGTGATCGTCTTTCGACCGCCACACGAGCCGGAGATACCATACATCAAGCGCGTGATTGCGGTGGGCGGTGATCGCGTCAGCTATCGCGGCAAACAGCTGTACGTGAACGGCAAGCCAATCCCGATCGAGGTACATGGCAGTTACGTCGGCAAGGGAGCATCCAGCAAGGAGACCGGGGCAACGGTACTGATCGAGAACCTGTTCGACGTCAAACACGAGGTGCTGCATCATCCGTCTGCCAGCAATCCCTATCAAGTCGAGGACCTCGTGATCCCCGCAGGCCACTATTTCATGATGGGTGACAATCGCGACAACAGCCTGGATAGCCGCGCCTGGGGACTGGTGCCGGACCGGAACCTGATAGGCAAGGCGTTCTTCATCTGGCTGCATTGGGAAGGCTGGCTGAAATTCGATTTTGCTAGAATTGGCACGAGTATCGACTGAGCCCGGGACATTCCCGGGACGATTCGCGCCAGCGAACAACGAGCTACCGAGGTGAGCGATGAACACATTTCGACATCAGCGCGGCGTGTCATTGAGCGGGTTGCTGTACGGATGCGTCGTGGTTGGCTTTGCGGCCATTGTCGTGATGCGGTTGTTTCCCTTGTACAACGAAAAGTTCAAGGTGGATGCTGCGCTTGAGCACGTCACCGGACAACCATCGATTGGTTCGCAATCGGGCACGGACATCACGAAACTGCTCCTGAAGGATTTCGAGGTCTCGGACATGGACCGATTCGATACCGCGCAGGCTCTCGGCAAGGTGATGAAGATCGAGACGCTGGCCAATGGCGCAGGCAGGCGTTTGCGCATGGCGTACGAGATCCGCGGCCCGTTGTTTGGTCCGCTGGATATCATCCTGAAGTATGAACGGCAGATCGAGTTTGCCGGCTCTGAGAATTACTAGCACGCGGCCGGACCTGATCGGTTCTGTCACAACGCAGGTCAAGGAAATTGCCATCACCGCGATTGACGATTGGTGGCTATCGTTTCCGCACGCCGGCATTGCTGGTCATGGCGCTGACCCACAGTAGTTCCGGGCGCGAGCACAATGAACGCCTCGAATTTCTCGGTGACGCCGTATTGGGCAGCCTGGTCGCCGGCGAACTCTATGGCCGCTACCCGTCGGCCGACGAAGGCACATTGACCCGGGCGCGAGCGACACTGGTCAACCGCCGCACACTGGCGCGCATAGCCCGCAGTATCGATATTCCGGCTCGGCTTCTTCTCGGTGGGGGCGAAGCACGCAATCGCGGCGGCGAACGCGACTCGATCCTCGCTGGTGCGTTGGAAGCCCTGATCGGCGCGATCTATCTGGATGCGGGCTACCTGACATGCAAGCAAGCGGTATTGCCCTGGTTCATCGCCGAATTCAGCGATGTGCTCGATCTCGAGGGACAGAAGGATCCCAAAACACGGCTGCAGGAACTGATGCAAGCGAGAAACCAACCACTGCCGCGATACCAGGTCATTGAGACAGCTGGAACACCGCACCAACCGACCTTCACGGTGCAATGTCTCGTCAGCGATCTGGTCGATCCGGTGATCGGCACCGCCAGCAGCAAGAAGATCGCGGAACAACGGGCGGCACGAGCGGTGTTGGCGCAATTGGAATCCTTGCCGTGACGGCACGGTTCCGTTGCGGCGCGGCAGCCATCATCGGCCGCTCGAACGTCGGCAAATCGACGTTATTGAATGCCTTGGTCGAACAGAAGATCAGCATCACCTCGAGCAAGCAGCAAACGACGCAATGCCAGTTGCGAGGGATCCGTACCGGCGCCGACTACCAGATCGTATTCGTCGATACGCCCGGCTGGCAGCAACGGCCGCGGGGCGGCATGAACCAGGCGATGAACCGCGAGGTGCGCCATGCGCTCGACTATGTCGATGTCGTGCTGTTTACCTTTGATGCCACCACCTGGCGCGACGAGGACGATGCCATCCTCGAACTGCTCCGCCATGGTGCAACACCGCTGGTTGGCATCGCCAACAAGATCGATCTGATCAAGGACAAGAGTCGGTTATTGCCTTTGCTTGAGATGGTGGCCGGCAAGGCATCGTTCCAGTCGATCCTGCCGATCAGCGCAAAACAGTCCCGCTATCTGGATGATGTGATCGCTGCCATCAAGGTGTTGCTGCCCGAGCGTGACTTGTTGTATCCGGAAGAGCAGGTCACCGATCAAGCGGAGCGATTCATGGTCGCCGAGATCATTCGTGAAAAGGTGTTCCGCTATCTCGCGGACGAGTTGCCTTATCGGACCTCGGTTGTCGTCGATCGCTTTGCCGTGGGCAAGGACCTGACCGAAATCGACGCGACGATTCGCGTCGCCCGCGAAAGCCAGAAGGGCATCGTCATCGGCAGCGGCGGTGCGATGATCAAGCGCATCGGCGTCAGCGCCCGCAGCGACATCGAACGGCTACTACAATGCCGGGTGAACCTGCGCACCTGGGTCAAGGTCGGTGCGCCTGGGCCGGTGACCGGCGATGCACTAGAATCCCACGGCACTGAATGAATCCGCACTCTGGCGCTCAACCCGCGCCCCGCAACCATGACTGGAGAACCGGAACCGGGCTATCTGCTGCACCGTCGCGATTACCGCGAGACCAGCTTCATCGTCGAGTTCCTGACGCAGTCCGGTCATGTCCGCCTGATCGCCCGAGGGGCGCGACGCGGACGCAATCCGATTGCTGGGATCCTGCAACCATTCAGTCCGCTGGCACTGACCTGGCGTGGGTCCTCGGAGCTGCCAACGCTGACACTTTGCGAACCGCGAGGCAATCCGATCGGTTTGACCGGGAAAATCATGTACAGCGGTTTTTACCTGAACGAGATTACCAGCCGCCTGGCCTATCGGCACGAGATCGGTCCGGATTTGTATCCGGCCTACGAGAATGCGCTTGCCGGACTTGCGGCGGCAACGGATATCGAACGAAGTTTGCGGATCTACGAGAAGCGCCTGCTCGCGGCAGCGGGGCTTGCGCTCTTGCTCGAACAGGCCAGAACGGGCGCGAGCGTCGAACCCGAGCGCGCCTATGGCTATTCGGTTGACTCTGGCCCGGTACCGGCTGGAATCGATGCCGATGCCCCGACGGTATCCGGGCGGACATTGCTCGCGTTGCAACGCGAGGAGTTTGACGATGCGACCACGAGGCACGAGGCGAAGTTGCTGATGCGGCACGTGTTACGTTGCCATATCGGCACGAAGCCACTCGCCAGTCGGGCGCTGTTCGCCTCGATCCGGCGGCTTCCGTGACGGATGTGATGAAATGACAACGAAGTCTCAATTGCCCTTGTTGGGCGTCAACGTGGACCACGTGGCGTCCGTGCGTCAGGCGCGCGGCACGCCCTATCCGGATCCGGTCGAGGCGGCACTGGTTGCCGAGGCGGCGGGCGCGGATGGCATCACCGTGCACTTGCGCGAGGATCGCCGCCACATCCAGGAACGGGATGTGCTTGCACTGCGCGACCGGTTGCGGACACGTCTCAATCTGGAAATGGCACCAACCGAGTTCATGGTTGCTTTTGCCTTGCGCGTCCGGCCGGAGTTCTGCTGCCTCGTGCCGGAGCGGCGTGAAGAATTGACCACGGAGGGTGGACTCGACGTCGCTCGGAATCTGACTCTGGTTCGGGACGCCGTCGCGCGGCTGTCCGCGGCGGGGATCCTCTGTTCACTGTTCATCGAACCTGCATCTCGGCAGATCGATGCCGCCGTGGCGGCGGGCACCCCGTTGGTCGAACTGCATACCGGGCGCTATGCCGATGCGCCGGAGGGTACGGAAAGGAACGCGCAGCTTGCCGCGATACGAGATGCGGCACGGCATGCGCGGCGAGCGACTCTGACGGTCAACGCTGGACACGGTCTCGATTACCACAACGTCACGGCAATCGCCGCCTTGCCGGAGCTGCATGAGCTGAACATCGGGCACGCCATCGTGGCACGGGCGCTGTTTGTCGGCATGGGAGCGGCCGTGGGTGAAATGAAACGGCTGCTGGAACAGGCGAGGGCGCAATGATTCGAGGTCTGGGGATCGACCTGTGCCGGGTAGATCGAGTTGCTGCCGTCTATCGTCGTTTCGGCGTGCGCTTCGCACGCAAGATCCTGACCGAGGCGGAACTCGAATTATTCGAGCGTGGCGGCCGCAAGGAGCGCTTTTTGGCGATGCGCTTCGCCGCCAAAGAGGCGTGCGCCAAGGCATTCGGCACCGGATTTCGCCACGGTGTCGCGCCGACGCGGATCGGCGTGGCTCAGGACGCCGTTGGCAAACCGGGGCTGTACTTTCTCGGCGAAGTTGCCGATCGGGCCGTACGCGACGGCATCGTTGCCAGCCATATTTCAATGACCGATGAGGGCGATTACGCGGCAGCAGTCGTCGTTCTGGAGACACGCTGATGAGCGAATCGAATGATATCGATCTCGCGGCCGAGATCGCGCGCCGGCGCACTTTCGCGATTATTTCGCACCCGGACGCCGGCAAGACCACGATTACCGAAAAGCTGTTGTTGCTCGGTGGCGCGATCCAGGTAGCCGGCACCGTCAAGGCGCGCAAGAGCGGGCGCTACGCGCGCTCGGATTGGATGGAGATCGAACAGAGCCGCGGCATTTCGGTCACTTCATCGGTGATGCAGTTTGAATACGCCGACCACACCATCAATCTGCTCGATACGCCCGGTCACAACGACTTTTCCGAGGACACCTATCGCACGCTGACCGCGGTCGATGCGGCGTTGATGATCATCGATGCCGCCAAGGGCGTCGAGGAACGAACCATCCGCCTGCTCGAAGTGTGTCGCTTGCGCCATACGCCAATCATCACGTTTATCAACAAGCTCGATCGGGAGAGCCGGCCACCACTCGACCTGCTCGATGAGATCGAGAAATCACTTGGTATCGCCTGCACCCCGGCGACCTGGCCAATCGGTTCGGGCAAGAGCTTTGTCGGCGTGTTCGACTTTGCCCGCGACGCCGTGCTGCCTTATGCCACGCGCAAGGACGAGACCTCGACCTGGCTGCCGCTCGCGGCGGCCGAACAGTTACCCGCTGGAATCGATCGCGACGCGCTGGTGGATGAGATCGAATTGGTACGTGGTGCGGGTTTCGAGTTCAACCATGACGATTTCATCGCCGGGAGACAGACGCCGGTCTACTTCGGCTCGGCATTGCACAACTTCGGGGTCCGCGAAGCGCTAGACGCACTGGTCCGGATCGCACCACCACCTGGCGCTCGCCAGAGCACGACGCGGTTGGTGGCGCCGGATGAAAAGACATTCTCCGGATTCGTTTTCAAGATCCAGGCAAACATGGATCCTTCACATCGTGATCGGATCGCATTTTTGCGCGTTTGCTCCGGCCACTACGAGAATCCGACCCGGGCATTTCATGTACGCCTTGGCAGGGAAGTCTCGTTGCAGAACGCCGTGACGTTCATGGCGAGTTCGCGAATCCGCTCCGAGCAGGCGTTCCCCGGCGACATCATTGGCATCCACAATCACGGCACGATTCAGATCGGCGACACCTTCACGGGTGGCGAAACTCTGCAATTCACCGGGATCCCGTATTTCGCGCCGGAGCTGTTCCGGCGCGCGGTATTGCGCGACCCTCTGCGCATGAAGGCGATGGCGAAGGGCCTGCAGGAAATTGGCGAGGAGGGCGCCGTGCAGGTGTTCAAGCCACTATTCAACAACGACCTGATTCTCGGCGCCGTCGGCATGCTGCAATTCGAGGTCGTGGCGTGGCGCCTGCAACACGAGTATCGCGTGGACTCAGCGTTCGAGCCGGTAGATATCTATACGGTGCGCTGGGTCAGTAGCGATTCCGCGGCCGATCTCGCGGAGTTCCGCGAACGCCAGGCCACCCGGCTGGCGACCGATGCCAGCGGTGCACTCGCCTATCTCGCACCATCCCGTGCGGCGTTGGCACTGGTGGTTGAACGTTGGCCCAGTTTGCGCTTCCACGCAACCCGAGAGCACGGCAGCGCCCCCGCATGAATTCAGGGAAGGTCTGCAAGACCTGAGGCAGCTTGTAAGAGTCAGAGCGAAGCTCGGTCCGGTCAGCAACCGGACCGAGTGAACCTGAACAGGTCCCGGAGCGACTCGTTCAGACCTTCTGGCGAGCCCGCCTGCGTGAAGGCGGTTCAGTCCTGACCATGCGGTTCGGCTGGTTGACTCGCCGTTGGCGTTGGTGCCGGCGCGTCCGGAATCGCCTGCGGGCGAACGGGCTCCGTTGCCGCCACAGCTCGCTCGCTGGGTGGGACCGACGCCTGCGAGCGTGCCGAATCGTGCACCTGGGTGATCGCGGGTGCGCTTTCGCGGTGAGGCGCGGATGCAGCCGGCGCAACACTTGGAGTCGCTGCAGCGGCGACAATCGGCGGGTGCTCGGATTTCGGCACAGCCGACGGCTGCGTTTCTGCGGATGCCGAAGCGGGATTTGTTTCGACGGTCTTCAGTTCGAACGCGGTCTGTTCGCTTGTCCGAGGCGGCGGTGTCGCAGTGCTCTCGGGCTGCGCGGCAGCGGGAACGGTTGCGCCTTCGGTAGCGGGTGCGTCTGATCCAGGAGCTTGTGCCTCTCGTTCGGTATTGGCGCCGCGTCCCGAACCGCGATTGCGGCGCCGCGGATTGCGTGACTCGCCGGCGGGCTTGGCCTGCTGTTGTCTCTCCGGGCGCTCCGATCTCTCCGGGCGCTCCGGGCGCTCCGATCTCTCCGGGCGCTCCGATCTCTCCGGGCGCTCCGATCTCTCCGGACGCTCCGATCTCTCCGGACGCTCCGATCTCGGTGGGCGATCCTGTCGCTCCGGTCTGTTGTGACGATCCGGCCGATCCGCATGCCGTTCATGGCGCTCACCGCGCTCCGCTTCATTGCGATGCCTGTTGCGGCTTGACTCGGTGGCTTCGGACCGCGCTGGTGCGGAAATCTCGGCTTCTGCCTCGGCAGCGCGCGGCGGACGGTTCTGCCGCCGCAGATTGCCACTCTGGCTGCGCTTGGCGTTCTGTGCCGCCGCCGGTGCTGGCGCCGTGACGGTTTTTTCGCCGCGATCGCCGAACAGTCCTCGCCATATCCGCTGTACCAGGCGAGTGCTGATGGGCATTGGCGACGGAGCCGGTTCCGGTGCCGTCGGCTTTGGCGTGGTGCGGACGATCTCCTTGACCGCCGCTTCCGCACGCTGCGGCACGGGGGAAACGCGCTCGATCTCGGATACCGGGGCTTGCACCTCCTTGACCAGTTCGAAACTCTGCTCCGAGCCGGTGCGAGGATCCTGGCGTCGGATCCGCTCGATGTCGAAGTGCGGCGTTTCGAGGTTTTGATTCGGGATCAGCAGCAGTGCGACCTCGTGCCGCTGCTCAATGTCAGCGAGGTCGGTGCGCTTCTCGTTCAACAGATAAGTCGCAACATCGATCGGCAGTTGTGCGATGACCTTGACGGTAGAATCTTTCATCGCTTCCTCTTCCAGCACGCGCAATACTGCAAGTGCCGTCGAGCGGGTATTGCGAATCGTGCCAATGCCGTCGCAACGCGGGCAAACGCCATGGTTCGAGTCGACCAGTGATGGACGTAAACGCTGTCGCGACATTTCCAGCAGACCGAAGCGGGAGATGCGTCCAATCTGAATCCGAGCTCGGTCGACCTTGGTTGCCTCGCGCAACCGATTCTCCACCTCGCGCTGATTCTTCAAACTGGTCATATCGATGAAATCGACAACGATGAGGCCTCCGGCGTCGCGCAGGCGCAACTGGGTCGCCAGTTCCTCGGCCGCTTCGAGATTGGTCAGAAATGCGGTTTCCTCGATATCGCCGCCATGGGTCGCCTTGGCAGAATTGATATCCACCGTCAGCATCGCTTCGGTCGCTTCAATCACCAGCGAACCGCCTGACGGCAGGGATACCGTGCGCGAAAACGCGGATTCAATCTGGTTCTCGATCTGATAGCGCGTGAACAGCGGGACGCTGTCGGTGTAATGCTTCAGTTTGCGCATGTTATGCGGCATCAACTGCTGCATGAATTCGCACGCTTGCTGGTAGGTATCGTCGTCGTCAACGAGGATCTCGGCGATATCGCCGCGCAGATAGTCCCGAATCGCGCGCATGATCACGTTGCGATCGGAATAGACGAGAAACGGCGCCGGACGCGATTCGCTTGCTTCCTTGACCGACTTCCAGAGCTGCAGCAGGTAATCCAGATCCCATTGCAATTCCTCGACGTTCTTGCCCACGCCGGCGGTACGCAGGATGAGCCCCATGTTCGACGGCACTTCCAGACCGGACAGTGCTTCGCGGGCGTCCTCGCGATCGTCGCCCTCGATCTGGCGGGATACGCCGCCGGCCTTGGGATTGTTCGGCATCGCGACGAGGTAACGGCCGGCGAGACTGATGAAGGTGGTCAACGCGGCACCCTTGTTGCCACGCTCCTCCTTCTCGACCTGGACCAGGAGTTCCTGTCCCTCCTCGAGGACCTCCTTGATCAGAATCCGTCCGCTGGTCTTTGGCTTGTGTTTGAACAGGCCTCGAGCGACTTCCTTGAGCGGCAGGAAACCGTGTCGGTCGGAACCGTAATCGACGAACGCCGCTTCGAGGCTGGGCTCGATGCGTATGATGCGAGCCTTGTAGATATTCGATTTCTTCTGCTCTATCGCCGTGGACTCGATATCGAGGTCATAGAGCCGCTGCCCATCGACCAGGGCAACGCGCAACTCTTCCGCTTGAGTTGCGTTGATCAGCATTCTCTTCATCGTGGATTCCTGGGTTGGCGCTCAACCGCGACGCACTGGTCAACCCACCTGCGGGGGGTCGACGCGCAAAAACGCGCGTCTCTCGAGCGACTTGAGGCATAGGGCGTCGAAACAGCCGGCGATGCCGAACAAAAACCTACCGACACTGCGTCGTAGGGTCGCGCGGACGGGAACTCGTGCGCGAGGTGCCGCGACTCTCGGTACGTTCACCATGCTCTGAAAGCGGATCGGATTACCGAACACTCGGGATCTTCGGCCTGCGTCTTCGGCGTTCAAGCTGAATGAGGATCTTGATATCTCAGGCTTTGACTGGCGCTGACAGCTACATTGGCGCGCCTGATAATTGCTTGCATACTACCCGCCACGGAAACGTCCGAACCCGTGCCGCACAGCAACCAGAATGAGTCACCAGGGCCGAAATGAAACGCTTCCAGAGCTGGCACCGACTATAGCAGCCTTCGGCAAATACGGCAACGCAATCAATGCCATCGAGGAATCTATGAAGCCCGTTTCGCGGAATGCCGCGCTGACGGTTACCGTCGCGGCAACCGAAGCCGGGCGGCGCATCGACAATTACCTGGCGTCGCGCCTCAAGGATGTTCCGCGCTCGCGCATCTACCGCATGCTGCGCAGTGGCGAAGTCCGGATCAATGGCCGCCGCGCGAGCCCCGACCAGCGTGTCGAGGAGTCCGATCGGGTTCGCATTCCGCCACTGTTCAGTGGCGGCACCGGGGATGCCGCAGTGGTGCCAGCCGAAACTCGACGGGCGTTGGCGCAGGCCATCCTGTACGAGGATCAGAAACTGCTTATCCTCAACAAGCCCTCCGGGCTGGCGGTTCACAGCGGTTCCGGGCTGCCATGGGGAATCATCGATGTCATGCGCTCGTTGCGTCCTGAGTGCCCCGCACTGCAATTGGTCCATCGGCTCGATCGCGACACTTCCGGCTGTCTGATGTTCGCCAAGGATCTGCGCACATTGCGCGATCTGCACGAACAGCTTCGCGACCGTGCCATTCGCAAGATCTACCTGGCGCTCGTCTGCGGCGAGTGGCCGCGACAGGTGCGTCAGATTGAGCAACCGTTGGCAAAGGTACGCAACCAGGAAAGTGAAGCGTTCGTGGCAGCCATGGAAGAAGGTAAAGAAGCGGTCACCAAGGTACTCGCCGTCGAGAGGTTGGATGGTTTCAGTCTGGTTCGGTTCGAATTGGATACGGGCCGCACGCACCAGATTCGTGTGCATGCAGCCGGCATTGGTTGCCCGATTGCGGGGGATCGCAAATACGGCGACGCAGCAGCAAATCAGATGTTACGCAAGGCTGGTTGTGAACGCATGCTGTTGCACGCGGAGTCCCTCGAGTTCGAGCATCCACCTCGGTTGCGTGGCCACACCCTGACCGCACCGTACGAGGAAATCATGTCCAGAACTATCGATCGGATCCGCTCCCATGCGCTGTGAACTCGTCGTGTTTGATTGGGATGGCACGCTCGCCGACTCGACCGGACGCATCGTCGAATCGATGCAGGCGGCCTTTGTCGCCGTCGGGCTGCCGCGCCCGGACGAAGATGCAGTTCGTGGCATCATCGGCCTGAATCTGCACGTGGCCATCGCGAAGCTGTCTGGCCACATCAGCCCGCGCCGGCAGCAGTCCATCGCCGATAGCTATCGCGGCATGTACGCACTCGCCGCGGCACCGACGCGACTGTTCGATGGTGCAGTCGAAACTCTGCGGACGATTTCCGAGCGCGGCAGCATGCTGGCGGTAGCAACCGGCAAAAGCCGCGCTGGGTTGAACCGGGCGCTCGCCGAGCAAGGTCTGGAGTCCTATTTCAGCTTCACCAAATGCGCGGATGAGTGTCGGTCGAAACCTGATCCGCAAATGTTGCATGAGATCATGGGCGAGGCAGGCGTTGCACCGGAACAAACCGTCATGGTTGGTGACACTACCCATGATCTATTGATGGCGCGCAACGCCGGCGTTCGTGCGGCAGGCGTTACCTACGGGGCCCATGCCCGTGGTGCCTTGTCTGCGTTGGCGCCGGAGTTTCTGTTGGACCGCATTGACGAATTGCCAGACCTGCTTGCTGGCCGCGTTCAAGGCGGCTGAATGACTCGGCGTCTAGGGCAACCCCTTGTTCTGCCAACCGATCCTGGCCGAATCCAGGCACCACAGGTGCCGAATTGAAACCGACAGGAGGATGAGCCATGGAACTCGACGAGACAAACACAAAGGAAACCTCTTGGGAACGCGAGCTGTTGCAGCGATTTGCGTTTGCCGCCTTGACGGAACAACGACGGGCCAGACGCTGGGGCATCTTCTTCAAACTGCTGGTCATGGGTTACCTGCTGCTGGTGTTCTTCTCGTTCCGGCACGATCCCGGTACGCCGGAGCGGATCTCCGGCAAACATGTCACTGCCCTGGTCGAAGTCAACGGAGAAATCGCCGCGGATGGTGACGCGAGTGCCGATCGCATCATTTCCGGTTTGCGCGCCGCATTCGCGCATGCCAAGACCAAGGGCGTCATCCTGCGCATCAACAGTCCGGGCGGCAGCCCGGTGCAAGCGGGTTACATCAACGATGAGTTATTTCGACTCAAGACCAAGCATCCCGGCGTCCCGGTCTACGCGGTCATCACCGATATCTGTGCCTCCGGTGGGTATTACATTGCCGCGGCGGCCGACCAGATTTATGCAGACAAGGCCAGCGTCGTCGGTTCCATCGGCGTGCTGATGGATGGATTCGGCTTCGTCGACGCAATGAAGACATTGGGTGTGGAACGGCGCTTGCTGACGGCCGGCAGCAACCAGGGCTTTCTCGATCCATTTTCTCCGCTCAACCAGGATGACGTGACGCAGGCCCAGTCACTGCTGAACGAGGTGCATCAGCAATTCATTGATGCCGTTCGCAAGGGCAGAGGTGATCGCCTGGCGGATGACCCGCGACTTTATTCGGGTTTCATCTGGACGGGCTCGAAGAGTCTTGAGCTGGGGCTGGTTGATGGACTCGGCAGCAGCAGCTATGTCGCCAGCGAACTCATTGGCGCCGAGGACATCGTCGATTTCACCCCGCGCGCCGGACTGGTCGAGCGGTTGTCCCGGCAGATCGCCACCTCGTTGGCAACGGCTTTGCGAGGGTCAATGCTCAGGTTGCAATAGTCGTGTGCTGCAAGACGTCGTAGCCGCGTTCGAACAACATCGCGGTGAGTCGGATCAGCGGCAAACCGAGCAGGGCGGTTGGATCGACGCAATCAAAGCGTTCAATCAACGTAATGCCGAGCCCCTCGCATTTGATGCTGCCGGCGCAATCATACGGCCGCTCTGCCTCGAGGTAGCGGACAAGCGTCTCTTCGGAAACGGACCGAAGCGTTATGTGTGAAACGACGCAATCGAGCAGCGGCTGCTCACCAAGTCGATCGAGCAGGCAGAGACCGGTGAGAAAGGTGACCCGACGCCCGCGCAACCGCGATAGCTGCCGCAGCGCCCGAGGATAATTTCCGGGTTTGCCGATGAGTTCGCCGTCGACAACCGCCAATTGATCACTGCCGACCACGAATCGGGGCGCCGCGACGGAGCGTAACGCCTCGGCCTTGATCAAGGCGAGCCGCATTACGGTCGCGAACGCATCCTCTCCCGTGCGCGGGGTTTCGTCGACTTCAGGCGCTTGCCACGCGAAAGGGATCCTCAGACGCGCCAAGAGCTCGCGCCGATAGGGTGAACCGGAGGCAAGCAGCAGCACCGGGGCCAGACCTGGATTCGAGTTATCCATCAGCGGTTTTTCCTCTATAATGCGCGCGCCCTAACACCATGAATTTCCCAGAGCATTTCGCGTCACGACGCGCCGCCGAGCAGCAACGCGAGCTGTCTGGCACCGTCGCTGCAACCCGGTTCGGGAGACTGGCGTACCCCTATGAGCGGGAAGGAAACTTGTTCGCGCGATTGCGGTTCGGACTGGATGAGCACGATCGGGTTCGGTTGGAAGGAGAGTTGCGGGGCGAGATTGCGGCGGTATGCCAACGTTGCCTCAAGCCGATGATACAAGAGGTCTGCGCGCCGTTCGGCATGCTGATATTGAACGAAATACCTCGAGGAACCGAAGCAGCCACGGAAGAAGAATATCTTGTCGCAGAGCAGGATTCACTGGATTTGATGAGACTGCTCGAAGACGAATTATTGCTCGCGTTGCCGATGGTGCCACGGCATGCCGATGGCACATGCCAGACGGCGGCCCCGGAGGAATCAGCGTCAACCCGGGCCAACCCGTTCCAGGCGCTGGCCGCATTGAAGGAGCGGCGCAAAGGCTCGGGCAAGGCATCGTGATGGTCGGACCGCGTACGCACCGGTGGCCGGTGTGAAAGTTGAACAGTTAGCTAGGAGATTGAACCAATGGCAGTGCAACAAAACAAGAAGAGTCCGTCACGTCGAGATATGCGTCGCTCACATGACAGCCTTTCCTCACCGTCGCTTTCCGTGGAGCCGCTGACCGGCGAAGTACATCGCCGTCATCACATCAGCCCGGATGGTTTTTACAAAGGCAAAAAGGTCCTGCCGGAAAAGAACAGCGACTAGCTGCAAGTCGGCCAAGGTTGGTGGCACGCCGGCTTGTGTGATTTCGGTCCTTGGACCATGCCGGATCGTGAAACGTCCGCTGTTGGCTCCATGAACTTCGTCGGCTGCGACGCGGCCCGAACGCCGCCGTCGCTTCGGTCCAAAGCCTTTACCACCAGAAACGATACGATTTCGTTCGCATGAACGTCGCGCTTGCACTTGATGCCATGAGCGGTGACCGCGGACCAGAGGTCATTGTCGCGGCAGCGCTGGCGGCCCTGAAGCACCATGGCAATCTGACGTTGCTTCTGGTTGGGGACGAATCGTGTTTGCGGCAGCTGTTACCCAGTGTCGTGGAATTCGATCCGTCACGGCTGCGAATCGTGCATGCACCCGAAGTCGTGTCCATGCATGAACGGCCATCAATCGCACTGCGCAACAAGCGCAATTCATCGATGCGGGTCGCCATCGACCTGGTGAAGAATGCAGAGGCTGCGGCGTGCGTCAGTTCGGGCAATACCGGTGCTCTGATGGCGATTGCGCGGTTTGTCTTGAAGACCTTGCCGGGGATCGATCGTCCGGCGATTTGTACGGCCCTGCCTGGCGTAACACGACCAACCCACATGCTCGATCTTGGCGCGAATGTCGATTCGACTTCGGAGGAACTGTTCCGTTTCGCCGTCATGGGGTCGGTCCTCGCCTCGGCCATCGACAACACACCCTCGCCCAAAGTCGCGTTGCTGAACATCGGCCAAGAAGAAATCAAGGGCAACGACACGGTGAAGCAAACGGCGGCGTTACTTGAGGCAAGCGAGCTCAACTATGCCGGTTTCGTTGAAGGCGACGATATCTTCGCCAGCAAGGTCGACGTGATCGTCTGCGATGGCTTTGTCGGCAATGTCGCTTTGAAGGCCAGCGAGGGGGTCGCGCATTTGGTGAAACACGTGATGCGGGAGGAATTTTCGCGTGGGTTGCTGTCGCGGCTGATGGCCGGAATCGCATCGCCAGTTCTGGGGCGAGTAGGGCGGCGGATGGATCCGCGCCGCTACAACGGCGCCAGTTTTCTGGGTCTGCGCGGCAGCGTGGTCAAGAGTCACGGTAGCGCCGATGCCCTTTCGTTCGAATATGCAATCGATGAGGCGATCCTGGAAGTGGAGAAGAAGGTGCCGGAAAGAATCAGTGATCTGTTGGAACATCTGCTCGTCGCGCGCAAGGAGGACTAGGTGAGTATCGAACACGACACGGCATTCGTCTTCCCGGGTCAAGGGTCCCAGTCGATCGGCATGCTCGGCGATGTGGCACGGATCTATTCCGCGGTGCACGAGACTTTTGTCGAAGCATCCGATGTACTCGGCTATGACCTCTGGCAGTTGACGCAGGATGGCCCGATTGAACGTTTGAATCAGACTGAATTCACCCAACCGGCGTTGTTGACAGCTGGAGTCGCGCTTTGGCGATGCTGGCAATCGCGTTGCACGAGATTGCCACGCGCAATGGCTGGCCATAGCCTGGGCGAGTACTCAGCGCTGGTTTGTGCGGAGTCGATTGATTTCGCGGTCGCTGTGCGTCTCGTCGCCGCCCGTGCTCGCATCATGGCGAACGCGGTTCCGGCTGGAACCGGTGCAATGCTCGCCATCCTGGGGCTTGCCGACGACGTACTGGAGTCTGTCTGCGCGGAGGCAGGGCAGGGCGCAGTTGTGCAATGCTCCAACTACAACGCCCCCGGACAGATCGTGCTTGGCGGCGATAGAGCAGCAGTCGCACGGGCTGCCGAACTCGCCAAGGCTCGCGGTGCACGCAAGATTATCGAAGTCGCGATGAGCGTTCCTTCGCATTGCCTGCTGATGAAAGACGCCGCTGATGAGCTTTCGGGGGTGCTTGAGAGCACACCGATTCGTACACCGGCTGTTCGCGTGCTGCATAACTTCGATTGCCAGTCGTATGATGAACCGGCGCTGATACGCAATGCGCTGCGGAAACAGTTGTTCCATCCGGTTCGTTGGGTCGACCTGGTTCGAACCCTGCACCGTGCCGGCATCACAATTCAGGTCGAGTGCGGTCCGGGCAAGGTTCTGACGGGCCTCGCAAAACGGATCGAACCCACGCTTCGATGCCTGTCGATTGCCGATGCCTGTTCCCTGGACACAACCTATGCGGAGCTGCTCAATGGCAGGTAACAAGTCGTTCATTGGCAAGAAGGTCCTGGTGACCGGTGCCAGTCGAGGTATCGGCGCCGCGATCGCAACGATGTTTGCCGAGGACGGAGCCACAGTTGTGGGAACCGCAACCGGCGCTGATGGTGAGGCAAGGATCTCTCAGGCTCTTGGTGCGGCGGGACGGGGAGTCGTATTGGATGTGTCGAACATGGCATCGATTGATGCCCTGTTCACTGAATTGGATCTAAC
>JADLEV010000036.1 GCA_020845935.1 Gammaproteobacteria bacterium | reverse complement strand
TTGCGGATGGCGAGGTAGATCAGCACGGCGCCGATCAACCACATCACGACGGCGCCGGGGGTCAGCGCGAGAAAGCCCGAATCGGCGAGGAAGGACATGGGCTTACTCGCTCTTGCCGGCGGCGGGATCGGCCGGTGGTGCCAGTCGATCGGCGCTGAAACTCACCAGCTTCATCATCAGGTACATCAGGCCCATGCCAAGAAATACGCCGGTGATGCCATTGACGAACACCCGAAACGCTTCGGCCATCTGGGTCTCCATAATCAGCCCCGGATCAGTCGTGGCAGCAGCAGATGATGGCGCGGGCAGATCGAGCGGGGATTCTGATAGGCCGCTCCGGCGAATCCTTTCAGATAGTCGCGCAGTTTCGGCAGGGTCACGACCTCATCGACCAGACCGTAGCGGGCACAGTAGTCCGGCCGCGAGGTGTCGCGGTAACGCTGCGCCAGCGCGTTCATGCTGTCGATGACGCCATCGAGGGGCCTGCCTGCGTCCTTTTCCTTGACCGCGCGGCGTGCGTAGGTCGCGACCGCCGCGGTTTCGCCGTGCATTACCTGGATCTCGGTCGCGGCGGTGCCGAGCGTGAAGGCGTTGTGGCGGTTCGCCGTTGGACCGCCCATCACGTAATGCGCCGCGGCGCTGCCCTTGCGCAGCACGACCAGCATCATCGGCACGTCGGTCTGCTGGATCGAGTAGATCAGCGTCTGGCCGAGGCCGAGCAGTTCGGCCTTCTCCGCCAGCTCGCCGACATCGATGCCGGAGGTGTCCTGGAACCAAATGATCGGGATCCGATCACGGCCGCAGTGGGTGACGAACTCATTCATCTTGATGAGTCCCTGGCGATACAGCTTGCCACCCATCGCCGGATAATCGGCGTATTCCGGATAGCCCTTGCCAAGGAAACCCTGGCGGTTGCCGATGCAGCCGATCAGCATGCCGTCGATCTTGCAAAGGCCGGTGTAGATTTCCGGACCGTAACCCGGCCGGAACTCCAGGTGCTCGCTGCCATCGACCAGACGCGCCAGCACGTCGTCGAACGACTAGACGTCCTTCTGGTTGTACGGCAGCAGGTAGTAGAGTTCTTCTGCGGCGAATCGCGGTTCGGCCGGTTCGGCGACGCGAAAGAACTTTGGTGCATAGGCCGGAATGCCGCGCATGTAGTCCTTGATGCCGTCGAGCACGCCGGTCTCGTCGTCATGGACCTCCGAGAAGAAACCGGTGTGATCGAAGTGTGTCGCCACGGTGCCGGGGGGGCTGTCGCTGAATTCGCGTGTCTTGGCGATGATCTCTTCGAGCGCTGCCGTGTCGAAACCACCCTTCGGCGCCATGCCGGAGACGATGCCGGCGCCGCCGACCGCGATGTTGGCGTCCTTGTGAGCGATGAGAATGGTCGGGCTGATGCCCTGATAGCCGCCGCCGGCCGGATTGGTACCGTAGATCCCGGCCAGGATCGGAATGCCCAACTGTTCCAACTCGGCGTGGCGGTAGAACGGCGTGCCGGCGCCGCGCCGGCTGGCGTAGAACTTCTCCTGCTCGGGCAGTTTCGCACCGCTGCAGTTGACCAGCCAGACCAACGGAACGTTGAGCCGTTTGGCGAGATCGGTCACGCGCAGAATATTTTCCGACTGACCGGGCAGCCAGGCGCCGGCCATGACCTTGTTGTCGAAGCCGATGATGACCGCCCAGCGGCCTTCGATGCGGCCAAGACCGTCGATCACGTTGGTCGTGCCTTCCTCGTTGTCGAGCGGGTTGTACAGCGTGTGCAGCGGCAGGAACGTGCCCGGGTCGACCAGATAGTCGAGCCGCTGCCAGATGGTCATGATGCCGCGCTTGTTGATCTGCTCGGTCGAGAATCCCGCCTGCTGGACCTGTGCCACCTGGGCGGCGATGTCGGCCTCGACCGTCGCGAGTTGCTCGCGGTTCGGCGTCGCGCGCTCGATGCGCGAGGGTTTCACTTCCTTGCCGAAGTCATCCATTTTCTGGAAATACGGTCTCATGCGGACGGTCTCCGTTACGGGGCGGCTGGGTTTGCTGGTTGGCCGATCAGAGCAGGTGCTTGCTGAACGCGAGTTCCTGCGCGGGCTTGAAGCCGTAACGTGTCAGAAACCGTAGGATGTCGTAATGGTCGGCGTCAATTTCGGTACGAATGGTTTCGATGCGCAGGGTCGCCAGGTTGCCAAGCAGTTGCGACAGCAGCGCGCTGCCGACCTGGCGGTGGCCGAAGCCGGGATCGACGCCGAGGCTGTCCAACACCGCGGTCGGCTCGGTGCGATCGAACTCGCCGAAGTCAACGCGCGCCATGGCGAAGCCGACGACCTGGCCATCGATCTCCGCGACCAGCGACACCCGGATGCCGGACTCGTGCAGGGCCTGCGCCAGCTTGCGCTCATAAAATGCCGCGTGCTCGCTGCCGGTGACCTTGCGGTCGATGCGGACCAGGGACGCCAAGTCGCGTTGTTCGAGCGAACGGCAGAACACCAGATCGCGCGCCAGTGCGCCGGGCTGATCGCCGCTCGGGTCGCTGTAATCCTTTTCCTTGTACTCCGGTTCCGGCGCGACGGGCCTGGAGTCGTTGGTATCGACGTAGTCGACCGCCCGTTCGAGAATCTGTCGTGGCGCCAGCAGGAAACCGAAGGCCGCGAGAAAGCGCAGCATGCCAAAATTGCGCCAATCGACCTGCGTTTGGATTTCGCCAATATGCTTGTGCCGGAGCACCCGCTCGAATTCGTGCCACATTGCCGACGCAATGCCGGTACGTTGGCACTCCGGATCGACGCCGACGCTGTCCAGCACTGCGACGGGTTCATCGATGCCGAATTCACCTTCGAGGAGCCGGGCTTGCAGGTAGCCGCGCAACTGACCGGCCACTTCGTGCCCGATGTAAATGAAATGTTTCGGTTCCCGCAGCGCCGCTTCCAGCCGGCGTTCGAAGAACAGCGGCCGGCGGCGGCGGCCGACGCGGGCATCGATGGCGACGACCTCTTGCAGATCGTCTCCGGTCAGGGGGCGGATACCGCCATTAACGGTTACTTCAGCCATCTTCGTTCTCCGGCACCTTCATCGCGGTGCATTGGCATGGTTGGCACAATTATAGTATTGCAATGCAACAATTATTCAGTCTCTGCCTTTGGCAGGCTTCCTTGTCCTCGTCCGGTCACAACAAAAAGCCGCCGTCGACCGGTATCGTCGTCCCGGTCATGAAGGTCGCCTGGTCGGAGCAAAGCCAGAGCACCAACGCGGTCACGTCGCGTGGTTCGCCGATGCGGCCGAGCGGATGCATCGCGAGCGCGCGGTGTTCCGCAGCGGCGTCCTTGAGCAGGCCGGCCGCGGACATCGGCGTGCGAATCATCGCCGGACATACCGCGTGGACGCGGATGCCGCGATCGGCATATTCCAGCGCCGCCGTCTTGGTCAGCCCGTGCACGCCATGCTTGCTGGCGATGTACGCGGCGCCGACGCGTTTGCTGCCGCGAAAGCCGGCGACCGCCGACATGTTGACGATGACGCCACCGCCGCGGGCGAGCAGCGCCGGGATTTCGTGCTTCATGCTGAGAAATACGCCGGTCAGATTGATGCCGATGACCTCGTCCCAAACGGCCTTTTCGTAGTCGGCGGTCGGCACCAGCGGCACGCCATCGGTGCCGGCGTTATTGAACGCGCAATCAAGTCCGCCGTAGGCCTCGCCGCAAGCGCGGACCATCATCGCCGTGTCGTCCTCATGCGAGACATCGGCGACGATGAATTGTGCGTCGCCGCCCGCGGCGCGGACCTCCGCCAGCGTTGCCTCGCCGGGTTCCCGCCGGCGGCCGGTGAACACCACTCGGGCACCCTCATGGGCGAACGCGAGCACGGCATCGCGACCGAGCCCCGACGTCCCTCCGGTCACCAGCACCACCTTCCCTTCGAATCGTTGCGCGGGCATCGATGTCGGCCACGTCACAACCCGAGCGCCTGTCGATCGGCGAGCGGCAGTTCAGCGCGAAAGCGTTCGAAACGCGCCTGCCCGCGAGCGGTGACGAAGGCCCGGCCAGCGCGCAGTTCGAGGTACTGCATCAATTCGAGCTCCTCGCGCAGGGCCTCGATCAGCACCGGACTCAGTGCCGGATAGATGTCGAGTTGCTCGGCTGCGGTGAATGCCTCGATCAGGCTAGCGACCGGCAACCCCGGCTGCGCTAGGAGCTTGTGAAGGATCATCATCGCGCGCCGGAAGTACGGCACGTCGTAGCCGCGTTCGCTGAGGTCGAACGCTTCGATGCGGAAGGTGACCGCGGTCCGGACGTCCGGGCAGGTCACCGCCGGCGCTTTCGATATGTCCCGGCAGTCATGCGCGGGCCAGTCGAACGCCCGCGGCGGCATCAGCCGGTTGGGCGGATGATCGAGGTCCGGCGCTGCCAGCACATTGCGAAAACCGAGGCCATCGAACTTCTTCAATTCGGGCGCATCCACGCTGAGCGGCGCATACCAGAATGGGTAATAGAGCGCGGGTCGGGAGATGTGCCGGGGCCCGGCGGCGTGCACGGCCATCATCTGCGGGATCACCAGTGAGGCGATGCTCGGACACAGCCGGCCGCTGAAGCGTTCACCATCGTAGATGAACTCTTCGCCAAGTTGATGCTGGAAGTGACATGGATACCGCTGTGCGTCGCCGAGCATCGCGACCACGGTAGCTCGAACCTGAAATGGCATGGCGTTCTCCTCACGGCGCGAAGGGTTATGAGCAGGAGGTCAGGACGTGCTCCGGTCCCACTGGACGGTCGAGGAACAGCCGACAATGCATTGTCCGAACCTGGTCTTCAGTCCCGCTGATTGCCGTCAGCAAACCAGGGCGCTCCGGCAAGACCTCGGCACATGCCTCTTTGCTTGACCGATCTAGCGATTCCACCTAATGTTGTGACCCTTTTTTTGCGGTGGTTGGAGACGAGCAGTGGGTGAAAGACTACGCGGCGCTGAGATTTTCTGTCGCGCGCTGGCGGACGAGGGTGTCGAACATATCTTCGGTTATCCGGGCGGCGCCGTCCTGCACATCTATGACGAGTTGTTCAAGCAGAACACAATCAAGCACGTCTTAGTCCGCCACGAGCAAGCCGCGGCGCACGCCGCCGATGGCTACGCCCGCGCGACCGGGCGGCCCGGGGTCGTCCTGGTCACCTCCGGGCCGGGGGTCACCAACGCCATCACCGGGATCGCCACCGCGTACATGGATTCGATCCCGATGGTGGTGTTCACGGGTCAGGTTCCGACACAACTCATCGGCAATGATGCCTTTCAGGAGGTTGATTGCGTCGGCATCACGCGCTCGTGCGTCAAGCACAATTTCCTGGTCAGTCGCGTCGAGGACCTGGCGCTGACGATCAAACGTGCGTTCTATGTGGCGACCACCGGCCGCCCGGGTCCGGTGGTGGTCGATATCCCGAAGGACGTGCAGGCAGCGGTCGCCGAGTACGATTACCCGCGGACCATCGAGATGCGTTCCTATCGGCCGACCACGCAAGGGCACCCTGGACAGGTCCGTCGTGCGGCGCGGCTGATCCAATCCGCGCAGCAGCCGATGATCTATACCGGCGGCGGCGTGATCCTCGGCGATGCCGCGGAACAACTGACCGAATTCACGCGGTTGCTCGGCTTCCCGATCACCAATACGTTGATGGGCCTGGGCGGTTATCCCGGTTCGGATCCGCAGTTCGTCGGCATGCTCGGCATGCACGGCACCTACGAAGCAAACATGGCGATGCACCACTGCGACGTGCTGATCGCAGTCGGCGCAAGGTTCGATGACCGGGTCACCGCCGATCTGAGCAAATTCTGCCCCGATGCCAAGATCATCCATATCGATATCGATCCGTCTTCGATCGCGAAGAACGTGCCGGTCGATGTGCCGATCGTCGGCTCGGTCCGGGAAGTGCTGACCGATCTGATAGAAGTCCTGCGCCGCGCCGACCAGAAACCGATGCCGCGCGATCACGCTTGGTGGCAGCGGATTCAGCAATGGCGCGCGATTGATTGCCTCGCCTTCGATCGCAAATCCGATCTGATCAAGCCGCAGGCGGTCATCGAGGCGCTGCACGAAGTGACTGGCGGGTCCGCCTATGTCACGTCGGACGTCGGGCAGCACCAGATGTGGGCGGCGCAGTTCTACAAGTTCGATCGGCCGCGGCGCTGGATCAATTCCGGCGGTCTCGGCACGATGGGTTTCGGACTGCCGGCCGCGATCGGCGTGCAGGTTGCGCTGCCCAGGGAAACGGTGGTCTGCGTTTCCGGCGAGGCAAGCCTGGTGATGTGCATTCAGGAGCTGTCGACCTGCTTGCAGTTCGGCCTGCCGATCAAGATCGTGCTGTTGAACAATCGCTACATGGGCATGGTGCGGCAGTGGCAGGAATTGTTCTACGACAAGCGCTACTCACATTCCTACATGGACTCGCTGCCGGACTTCGTCAAACTGGTGGAGAGCTTCGGTCATGTCGGCATACGCATCGAACGGCCGGGCGACGTGCGCGGTGCGCTGGAACAGGCGTTCGCGCTGACCGATCGACTGGTGCTGCTCGACTTCGTCACCGATCGCACCGAGAACGTCTACCCGATGGTGGCCGCCGGCAAGGGTCACCATGAAATGAAATTGTCGCCGCTGCAAACCGCCCCTGCCCCGCGGGAGCTGGCATGACCATGCGTCACACGATATCGGTACTGCTGGAGAATGAAGCCGGTGCACTGAGCCGCGTCGCCGGCCTGTTTTCGGCCCGCGGCTACAACATCGAATCGCTGACGGTGGCGCCGACCGAGGATCCGACCGTGTCGCGAATGACCCTCGTGACCCGAGGCTCGGAGGAGGTCGTCGAGCAGATCACGAAGCAACTGAACAAGCTCATCGACGTCATTCGGCTGGTGGACCTCAGCCCGAACGCGCATATCGAGCGCGAACTCATTCTCGTCAAGCTGCGCCGTGCGGATGAAGATGCAAAGCCGCTGCCGCTCGAGGATTTCAACGCGCATGTGCTGGACGATACCGAAGACACGATCGTCGTCGAGATGATCGGCGGTACCTCCCGCGTCGACGAGTTTCTCGCGGCGATCGACCCCGAGCGGATTATCGAGGTGATCCGATCCGGCGTGCTCGGCATCCTGCGGGGCCACCGCGCCTTGCAAGCCTGAAGTCCCTGCCGCATCCCATTGAACAATCAACCAGAGTGCATCTGATGAACATCTATTACGAAAAAGACGCTGACGTCTCGCTGATCAAGGCCCGCAAAGTCGCCATCATTGGCTACGGTTCCCAGGGCCACGCGCATGCCAACAATCTGAAGGATTCCGGCGTCAAGGTCGTGGTTGGCCTGCGGACCGGCTCGGCAGGTGCGGCCAAGGCGGAGCAGGCGGGCCTCGCCGTGCAGCCAGTCGCCGATGCCGTGAAGAATGCCGATGTCGTGATGGTGCTGGCGCCTGACGAACATCAGGGCGATATCTATCGGCAGCAGATCGCCGATAACATTCGCCCCAGGGCGACGCTCGCGTTCGCGCACGGCTTCAATATCCATTTCGGTCAGATCGTGCCGCGCGCCGATCTGGATGTCGTGATGATTGCGCCGAAGGGGCCCGGTCATCTGGTCCGTTCCACCTACCAGCAGGGCGGCGGCGTGCCATGCCTGATTGCGATCGCGCAGGATGCGTCGGGTGCCGCGAAGGAATTGGCGTTGGCCTATGCCGCCGCGATCGGCGGCGCCCGCGCCGGCGTCATCGAAACGACCTTCCGTGAAGAGACCGAGACCGACCTGTTCGGCGAGCAGACCGTGCTGTGCGGCGGTGTGTCGGCCTTGGTGCAAGCAGGTTTCGATACGCTGGTCGAAGCAGGTTATGCGCCCGAGATGGCGTATTTCGAATGCCTGCATGAACTGAAGCTGATCGTCGATCTGATGTACCAGGGCGGTATCGCCGATATGCGCTATTCGATTTCCAATACCGCCGAGTACGGGGACCTGACCCGCGGTCCGCGCGTGATTGGTCCGGAAACGCGGCAGGCGATGCGCGCCATCCTCGCCGAAATTCAGAATGGCGAATTCGCGCGCGAATGGATGATGGAAAACAGGACCGGCGCCTCGGTGCTGCGCGCCAAACGCCGCCTCGCCAGCCAGCATCCGATCGAACAGGTCGGCGAGCGGCTGCGCGCGATGATGCCTTGGATCCGCGAGAACAAGCTGGTCGATCGCTCACGCAACTGAGCAGGTTGTCACACCGTGCGGGATCTGTGTCCCGCGCGGTGCTCCCGCGGCATCGCTGCATGTCCATCGATGCCGTGCTACTGTGGCACCGTCTCGATTCTGCTTGAGAGGTCTTCTCGGATGCACCAAGACGCGCACCGGAAAGGGCCGGGCGGCATATTCCTGTTACCGAATCTGTTCACGACCGGGGTGCTGTTCACCGGGTTCTACGCCATCGTCGCGGCGATGCATGAGCGCTTCGAGGCCGGCGCGATATCCATCTTCGTCGCGATGGTGTTCGACAATCTCGATGGCCGCATCGCGCGCATGACCAACACCCAAAGCGCGTTTGGTGCCGAATACGACAGCCTTGCCGACATGATCTCGTTCGGCCTGGCGCCAGCCATCGTGATGTATCAATGGCAGTTGGCGCAACTCGGCAAGGCGGGCTGGCTGATTGCCTTCATCTATACCGCCGCGGTGGCGTTGCGCCTCGCCCGGTTCAACACGCAGCTCGGCGTTGCCGACAAGCGGTTCTTCCAGGGCTTGCCAAGTCCGGCCGGTGCCGCGATCACGGCCGGATTCGTCTGGTTTTGCGAACACGCCGAGTTCGACAGCGGGTTCAGCGTGACCGCGATCGTCCCGATCTTGGCGCTGGCGACGGCACTGCTGATGGTCAGCAACACCAGGTACTACAGCTTCAAGGATTTCGACCTGAAGAACCGGATCCCGTTTGTTGCGGTCCTGGCGATGGTTGGTGGTTGGGTCATCGTGACACTGGATCCCTCCTCAGTGCTGTTTCTACTGGCAATTGCCTATGGTTTGTCCGGTCCCCTGTTGACGCTGATCCAGGTGCGCCGGCGGCGCGCCGCGCGCCATCGCGGTGGCGTCGAGCCGCAAGCCTGATGGTGTGTCGATGTCCGTACCGTGGCTCGACCATCTGCTGACGATTGGCGTGCAGCCGTGGCTGCCGCGTAGCGTGGTGGTAGATGAGGCCGTGCCCGAGAACTCGACACCACCGGCCGCGGCGACGACCGGGGCGATCGACTGGGACGAGCTCGCCGCTCTGGTCGCGGGTTGCGAGCGCTGTGAACTGCATCGCGGCCGCACGCAGACGGTGTTTGGTGTAGGCAATCGCGCCGCGCGCTGGATGGTGATTGGCGAAGCACCGGGTGCCGAGGAAGACAAGCGTGGCGAGCCGTTCGTCGGTCGCGCCGGGCAATTGCTCGACGCGATGCTGGCGGCAATCGGTCTTGATCGGCAGCAGGTCTATATCGCCAACATCCTGAAGTGCCGGCCGCCCAACAACCGCGATCCAAGACCGGAAGAGGTGACCTGCTGCGCGCCCTATCTGCAACGGCAGATCGAACTGGTGGCGCCGGAACTCATCCTCGCGGTCGGTCGGATCGCCGCCCAGAATCTGCTCCAGGTGGATACACCCATCGGCCGGATGCGGGGCCAGTTGTTCGAGTATGGCCCGCGCCGCATTCCCGTCATCGTCACCTATCACCCAGCCTATCTGCTGCGCTCGCCGCGCGAGAAGCGCAAGGTCTGGCAGGACCTGTTGCGCGCGCGGCAGCTGACGCAAGGCATTCCAGTCTAAGCATGGGTACGGTGCCGGACCCATTCCCGGTGCCGCTGTTGCGGCCGATGGTTGACAGTGACCTTGATGCGGTCGTAACCATCGAATGCGACAGCTACCCGTTTCCCTGGTCGCGGAAGATGTTCGTCGATTGTCTCGCCGCCGGTTATCGCGGTCTTGTACTGGAAACAGCCGATCGGCTGGCTGGCTATGGTGTCATGATGTTTGGCTACGGCGAGGTGCATCTGTTGAACCTGTGCGTGCGTACCGAACTGCGCGGTCTAGGTTACGCGCGGCGGTTGCTGGAGCAGATGCTGCAACTGGCGCGGTGCGGTGATGCCGCGGTGGCGCTGTTGGAGGTCAGGCCGTCCAACCTGCCGGCATTGCGGCTGTACCAGCAGGCGGGATTCGTCCAGGTCGGCGCACGGCGTGATTACTATCCGGCGGCGGTCGGCCGTGAGGACGCCTTGCTGCTGCGCAAGTTACTCCGGTAGGGCGCTTACAATGCGACTCATGATCACGGAGCAGGATCCGGCGCTCGACATGCTGTGCCAGGTATTTGGATTCGACGGCTTTCGCGGTGCGCAGCGCGAGATCATCGACCATGTCGCGGGCGGCGGTGATGCGCTGGTGTTGATGCCGACTGGCGGCGGCAAGTCGTTGTGCTATCAGCTTCCGGCATTGCTGCGCGAAGGTACCGCGATAGTCGTGTCGCCGCTGATCGCATTGATGCAGGATCAAGTCGCAGCGATGCAACAAGTCGGCGTACGCGCGGCCTGCCTCAATTCGGCACTTGATGGCCGCGGCGCCGCGAGCGTGCTGCGGGAGCTGCGCGATGGTCGGCTGGATCTCCTCTATCTCGCGCCTGAGCGGTTGCTGATGTCCCATACGCTCGATTTGTTGCACGAGACGCCTCTGGCGCTGTTCGCGATCGACGAAGCCCACTGCGTCTCGCAGTGGGGCCATGACTTTCGCCCCGAGTATCTGCAATTGTCGGTGCTGCATGAGCAGTTCCCGGCGGTGCCGCGGATCGCTCTGACCGCGACTGCCGATCCGCAAACGCGTGCTGAAATCATCTCCCGGCTGCAACTCGATGCGGCGCAAGTGTTCGTGTCGAGCTTCGATCGGCCGAACATCCGCTACACCCTCGTCGACAAGGTTGAGCCGCGCGCCCAGTTGCTGCGCTTCATCCGGGAATCGCACCGTGACGAAGCCGGCATCGTCTACTGCCTGACGCGGCGCAAGGTTGATGAAACTGCAATCTGGCTGGCGGAGCATGGCGTGCGGGCGTTGCCATATCACGCCGGCATGGAGACCGGCGTGCGCGCCGCGCATCAGGCACGATTCCAGCGCGAGGACGGAATCGTCATGGTCGCGACCATTGCGTTTGGCATGGGTATCGACAAGCCCGACGTACGCTTCGTTGCGCACCTCGATCTGCCGAAAAGCATCGAAGGCTATTACCAGGAAACCGGCCGTGCCGGACGCGATGGCCAACCGGCCGATGCCTGGCTGGCCTATGGGCTCGCCGATGTCGTGCAGCAGCGGCGCTTGATCGATATGTCGGAGGCCAATGAGGCGTTCAAGCGGATCGCGACCGCCAAGCTCGACGCTCTGCTCGGCCTGTGCGAGACGGCGGCGTGTCGGCGCGTGCGGCTGCTCGAATATTTCGGGGAGCCGGGCTCGCCTTGCGGCAATTGCGACAATTGCCTCGCGCCACCACAGACCTGGGATGCGACCGAATCGGCACGCAAGGCGCTGTCGGCGATCTATCGCACCGGCCAACGCTTCGGTGCGTCGCACCTGATCGACGTGCTGCGCGGCAAGCAGACCGAGCGGGTCATGCAACGCGGGCATCAGCGCCTGACGGTATTCGGTGTCGGCAATGATCTTGACGAGCGTTCCTGGCACGGGATATTCCGGCAATTGGTGACCCTGGGATTGGCGCAACCGGATCACACCGCGTACGGTGCGCTGCGGCTGACCGAGGCTGCGCGTCCGGTGCTGCGCGGCGAGCAACCGATCTCGATGCGCCACTCCATCACCGAAGTGCCCGCGGCACGCGCGCGGCGTGCCGCGGCGATGGCGGCACCTGCCGAGGCCGACCCAGTGCTGCTGGCGCGGCTCAAGAGCTGGCGCAGTGACCACGCGCGACGGCAGTCGATCCCCGCGTACGTGATCCTGCACGACAGCACCTTGACCGAAATCGCAAGCCGCCAGCCCTGCGATCGCACGGAGTTGGGTGGCATCAGCGGCATCGGCGCGCGCAAGCTCGAACGCTACGGCGAGGAATTGCTTGCCCTGCTGCGCGGCGAAATTCTGGTGCCGAGCGAACATGCCGAGTAATACCGCGTGCCGCGGCGTCACGGTGATGCTGCTCGCTCTGGCGGGTCTGGCATCGTCACAAGCCGCCGCGCCGCTGCTGAACTACGAGGCGGAAGCCCTTGCGGTAATCGACGGCGACACGGTTGAGGCCACGGTCGCGGGCCGTGCCGCGCAACTGCGCTTGTACGGCATCGATGCGCCGGAGCTGGTGCAGGCGCATGGTGAGGGAGCACGCGCCGAATTGCAGCGTCTGGTGGCAGGTCGAAAGTTGCGCATCGGTGCCATCGACATCGATCGCTATGATCGACTGATTGCTCTGGTCGAGGTAGACGGTCGCAATGTCAATGAAGCCCTGCTCGCCGGGGGCTTTGCCTGGGCCTATCGCGCATATCTCGAGGAACCGGCAGCCGGCAGGTTTTGTGCCGCGGAAGCAGATGCGCGTAATGCACGGCGCGGGCTGTGGCATGACTCGCCAAACCGTTGGGACGCCCCCTGGGATTATCGCGAGCGCCAGCGAGGGTCGACAGTCGGCACGATCGATCGCCGCCAGGAAACGGCGGCAAGTTGTGTTGCCGCAACGCGTGCGCAGCCCGAGACTGCCGAGCGAGGTGCGCGCATCGCTACGTGGTTCGCGGCGCTGCCGGCACCGGGCTGCGTGATCAAGGGCAACGTCAGCGGTTCCGGCGCACGGATCTATCATTTGCCGGGAACATCGGGCTATCAGTCGACGCGGATCGACCCGGCCCGTGGCGAGCGTTGGTTCTGCGATGAACGGGAAGCAGGAGCCGCCGGGTTTCGCCGCGCGCGGTGAGTTTTTTGCGCCCGCATCTTGCGATCGAGGCTGCTTGCCACGAGGAAGCGTTGCCTGACGAAGGACTTCCTGAACTTGTCCGCGACAACGAGGGTCAGAAGTCTTTCGAACGAAAGGAATAAATGATGCTTAGTCGATACAGAGTAGCAACCATCGCGTTTGCCGGGGTGCTGTCGCTTGCCGGGGCGCGCGCCGCCGAGCCGGCGCTGGCCTATGTCAGCAATCAGGAAGGCGGTATCACTGTCATCGACCTGGCGACGCTCGAGCCCATTCGTGAAATCTCTCTCGGCGAGGTGACGCCGCGCGGGATTGGAGTCACCGCTGATGGCAAGCTGCTCATCACCGCCAATCGTGGCAGCGGCGACATCGCGGTACTTGACCGAGCCAGCGAACAGGTCATCGCGCGTATTCCTATCGGTCAGAACCCGGAGTTCGTCCGCGTGCGCGGTGACTTCGCTTTCGTCTCGTTCGAGCCCTCGTCGTCCGGCGGACCGCCGCAGGAGTCCACGAGCGGAGCCTCTGCACCAGAACATGAACGAGACGGTGATGCCGCGGGTGAGCGCGCGCGCGTCGCGGTAGTCGATCTGCGCGCCCGCAAGGTGGTCCGCGAGGTCGTTGCCGGCCTTGAAACGGAAGGCATCGAGTTCACCGCCGATGGCAAACGGATTGTCGTCACCAACGAAGCCGACAACACGATCACGGTGCATGATGTCGCTACCGGGGCGCTGCACCACACCATCGATACGCATGCTTATGGCGATCGTCCGCGTGGGGTCAAACAGACGCCGGACGGGCGCGGCTATGTCGCGACGCTCGAATTCGGCAATGCCCTGCTGTTACTCGACGATGAATTCCGCCCCATCCGCAGCGTGCCGACCGGTGAATATCCCTACGGCATCGCGTTCGATCGTGCCGGTGCGCGGCTGTTCGTCGCCCTGGCGCGGGGCAAGGCCTTGCAGGTATTCGATGCGCAAACTCTGGCAGT
Organism: Gammaproteobacteria bacterium; assembly: GCA_020845935.1. GTDB lineage: Bacteria > Pseudomonadota > Gammaproteobacteria > JADLEV01. The sequence goes on along the minus strand of JADLEV010000036.1, from coordinate 2,735 downwards.
GATCCGGCAGGTGCCGACTGGCGAGCGCTGCTGGCATTTCACGTTTACGCCGGATGACGCACACATCCTGGTCGCTTGTGGTCGTTCGCATGAGGTCGTGGTGATTGACGCCAGGACGCTCGAACCAGTCAAGCGCATCGTCGATCGGCGAATGCCGTGGGGTATCGTGACTTTCCCGAAGGCCATGGGAAGCTTGGACGCGCCTTGAATGTCGATCGCACAGAACTCCAAATGCATTGGTCCCAACACTCGAAAAGCTTGCTGGGGCATTGAGTTCGGCGTCGCCGCCAAGGACCCCGCAGGGGACCGAATTTCTCGTTGACTTTGCCCGACATCGCTAGCATAGTCGCCGCCAGAGGCAATCTAATGATCTCCAGTGTCGTGTTTTTCCAAGGTCCTCACCAGTCGTTCTCTTGTTGACCATCCTTGGCTCGTGGAGACAGATTCCGCGCCGTGGCAACGCGGCGCCAGGTTTTACCAAGTGGCAAGAGAACACGCCTGACAGGCGGGCGGAAACAGTGCAGGGGATTGATCAAACGCAGGGGATCGATATGAACAATATTTACGTAGGCAACCTTCCCACCCAGGCGACCGAAGATGAACTGAAGCAGGCATTCGCACGCTTTGGGCAAGTCAGTTCGGTCAGCATCATCCGCGACAAGTTCACGCGCCAGCCGCGCGGCTTCGGCTTCGTCGAGATGGCTTCGAAGGATGAAGCAAAAGCGGCAATTACCGGCATGAACGGCCAGCAGATGCACGGCAAGTCGCTTAACGTCAAGGAAGCGCGCCCAAGGACTGAAGGCGGCGGCGGTGGCGGCGGCGGTGGCGGCCGAGGATTCGGTGGCGGTGGTGGCGGCGGCGGTGGCGGCCGAGGATTCGGTGGTGGTCCCGGCGGCGGCGGTGGTGGTGGCCGTGGTCGTGGTTTCGGTGGCCCGGGCGGCGGTAATCGGGGTGACCGCGGTGGGGACCGTGGCGATCGCGGTGGTCGTTATTGATTCAGCCGGCCAGATTCCGCCGCAAAGCGGAGATCTCTTGCTGTACTTGCACTGGATTGCCAGGGAAGGCGTAATCGAAGCCACTGGCACGTAGTGCTCCGTAGATTCGCGACCTGGTCTGGCCTCGCGCCGGACCAGGTCCGGCGATCATTCCGGGTATTTTTACCCCGAGGGCCGCGTTCGTACCACAGCGGTGAACGTCGGCCCGTTCGTGAAACAACAGTTCCGCTGGTACCCGCCACCTGCTGACATCGGCAATCCGTCGATGCGGCCCCGGACAAGTCAGGGGCTCGCATTCTGGCGCGCAAAAGTTCTGCCTATTGCAGAGGCTTTTGATACTGCGATAGCTTCGCCTTTCCACCGCAATTCTGTTGAGAGTTACGCTGGCGATGCGTATGCTGTTTGGCGCGTCAGCCAGCACTTTGGTTCAGATTGGGAGTCCCGTTATGAAATCAGGCAGCCGATGGATGTTGCACACGGTGGTAATCGTTTCCGCTCTGTGGGCCGGTGTGGTCGCAGCCGCCAGCGAAAAGATTACCGTGATGAACCCCCGGGGCATCATGCCGCCGATTAAACAGGTCCCGATGGCGGATCGCCCGGACACGCTCGATGGCAAGACGATATATATCGTCGACACCAAGTTCGCCAACACCAAACCATTCGTCAATGCGCTGCGCGACAACCTCGCCGCGGCGTATCCGAAGACCAACTGGGTCGGCGTCGACAAGGTCGGCGGCTATATGCAGGATGACCCGGCCCTGTGGAAACAGATCAAAGAGAAGGGACATGGCGCAATCGTGTTGCTGGGGCATTGAAGCTCCTGTTCGCCGGCGGTCGTCGGCCATAGCATCACTCTTGAGACCATGGGCGTCCCAGCGGTAGCAATGGTCACTTCGGCGTTCGACGAGCTCGCGACGTCGACAGCAATGAAGAAGGGCATGCCTGGGTTGCGCATCGCATTCACCCCGCACCCGATCACTGGACGCACCACGGAAGAATCGAATGCCTACCTCCATGGCAAGGACCCAGTCACCGGCAACCAGATGCTTGCGGAAGTAGTCGCCGGCTTGAAGGACAAGCTCAGCGACAAGGACAAGCAAAGCGGTGAGATCGATCGCGACAAGCGCGAGCGTTTCCTGGCGCCGGATACCGCGGAAAATCTGCAACAGATGTTCCATGACAATCTGTGGACCGATGGCCTGCCGATCATTCTCCCCACCGAAGAGAAGGTGAAGGAAATGCTCAAGGGCACCAGCCACAAGCCCGATGAGATCGTCGGCGAGATGCGTCCGTCCGGTCCGCACGAAGCCTGGAAGTACACGGTGGAGATGGTCGCGATCAACGCCGTGATGGCAGGTGCCAAGCCGGAGTATCTGCCGGTCATTCTGGCGCTCGCCTCGACCGGGCAAACCGCGCTGGTCAGCTCTACCTCGTCGTTCGCGCGGAGGGCGATCGTCAATGGTCCCAGTCGTGACGAGATCCAGATGAACTCTTCGATCGGCGCGCTCGGCCCGTTCAACCAGGCCAACTCCGCGATTGGCCGCGCCTGGTTGCTGTTGTCGAAGAATCTCGGCGGCTCGGGTACGCCCGGATCGACCTATCTCGGCAGCACCGGCAATCCGTTGAACTATAACAACATCACCTTCCCCGAAGCCGAGGAAGGGCTGCCGGAAGGCTGGGATCCGCTGCATGTGCAGAAGGGTTTCAAGAAGGACGAGAGCGTCGTCAGCATCATGAGCG
>JADLEV010000094.1 GCA_020845935.1 Gammaproteobacteria bacterium | reverse complement strand
CCGCCGGTCGGCTGGCCGGTGCAGTATCGCGTGAGCGGGCCGGATATTTCCAAGGTCCGCGAGATAGCGATGCAACTGGCGGAGGTGGTCGCCAAGAACCCGCAGACCGTGAACCTCAACTTCGACTGGATGGAGCCGGCCCGCCAGTTGCGCATCCGCATCGACCAGGACGAGGCGCGCCTGCTCGGCCTCAGCTCGGAATCGCTGGCAAACACCCTCAACACGGTCGTCTCCGGCATCCCGATCACGCAGGTGCGCGACGACATCTATCTTATCGACGTGATCGTGCGCGCCACGCCTGAACAGCGCATCTCGATCGCAACCCTGCGCGGGCTGCAGGTCCCGCTGTCGAACGGACGCACCGTCCCGCTCGGTCAATTCGCGACCTTCGAGTACGAGCAGGAATATCCGCTGGTCTGGCGGCGCGACCGCGTTCCCACCCTGACGGTCCAGGCGGACATCGTTCCCGGCGTCCTGCCGGAATCCGTCGTGTCGGCGCTCAAGCCGTCGGTCGATGAAATGTCGAGGGGCCTGCCTGCCTCCTACGGCATCGCCGTCGGCGGCACGGTGGAGGAGAGCGCGAAGTCGCAGGCTTCGGTCATCGCGGTCGTGCCGGCGATGCTGCTGATCATGTTCACCGTGCTCATGATACAGCTTCAGAGCTTCCAGAAGCTGTTCATTGTTCTCTCCGTCGGCCCGCTCGGTCTCATCGGCGTCGTGGCGGCGCTGTTCCTGTCGAACAAGCCGCTCGGCTTCGTGGCGATCCTCGGCATTCTCGCGCTGCTCGGCATCATCACCAAGAACGCGGTGATCCTGATCGGGCAGATCGACGCGGAGCGCGCCGCCGGCAAGGACGTCACCCGGGCGGCCATCGACGCCAGCAGCGCGCGCTTCCGGCCGATCATGCTGACGGCGATCTCCACCGTGCTCGGCATGATTCCGATCGCGCCGACCGTGTTCTGGGGGCCGATGGCCTTTTCGATCATGGGCGGGCTCCTGGTGGCGACCATCCTGACCCTGGTGTTCCTGCCGACGCTCTACGTGACCTGGTTCAGCCTGAGAGAATCCGGTTCGGCCAAGCCCGCCGTCACGCGACCGTCATCGCCGTGAGGATCGCGCATGGCGGATCATTTCAGGCGGCCGGAAACAAAATGTTTTGCACGTAAATAATGGGATGTCTTCCGTGGGAGACGCGGCGTGACCGACATGAGCAACAATTCCGCTCCTCACGATTCCGCTCCTTCATGGCGCGGCATGCTCGCGCGCACAGCGGGATTTCTCGCCTTTTGGGTGATCCTGGCCGGGATCGAGCCCGTTGACCTCCTGGTGGGCGCGGTTTCCGCCGTGATCGCCACGGCGGTCAGCGTGCGGTTGTTGCCGCCCGGCCAAATGAGGGTGGCGCCGGTCGCCTCGATGAGATTCGTCCTGCGGTTTCTGCAGCAGTCGGTTGTCGCCGGCGTCGATGTCGCGTGGCGCGCACTGGATCCCCGCCTGCCGCTGCGGCCCGGCTTCGTTGCTTACGAGCCGCGATTGCCGGCGGGGCCTGCGCGCGATGCATTCTGCACGGTGACGAGCCTCCTGCCGGGAACGCTTCCCTCCGGCCCCGGCCGTGACGACGCCATCCTGGTTCATTGTCTCGATGTCGATGCGCCGCTGTCGGAGCAATTGGCGGAGGAGGAGCGGCGTTTCACGCAAGCCTTCGGGGGGCGCGCGGCATGATGACGGGCTTCCTGTTCGCCGCCGGCCTTTTCGTGCTCGTCACGGTGGCGCTGGGGCTCGCCCGCGTCCTCTACGGACCCGGCGAGGCCGACCGCCTGATGGCGGCGCAGCTTCTCGGCTCCGGCGGGGTCGCCGTGCTGCTCCTGCTCGCGGTGGCGATGGATAGCCCGCCCGTCATCGACGTCGCGCTGATGCTGGCGCTGCTCGCCACCTTTGCCTCCGTCGCCTTCGTCAACAAGGCGCCCAGCGTCGCGACGGCCGAGCCCGACGGGGCGGGCGAGCGATGACCTTCGTGCTCGATATCCTCACGGTCGCCGCCGTGTCGGCCGGCGCCCTGCTGTTCATGGCCGGCACGGTCGGGTTGCTGCGGTTCCCGGATGCGCTCACGCGGCTGCACGCGCTGACCAAGGTGGACAATCTCGCCCTCGGCCTGATCGTGCTCGGCCTGTTGCCGCATGCGGGCGGCTGGCTTGGCGGCCTGAAGCTCGTGGGCGTGTGGCTGTTGGTCCAGTTCTCGGGCGCGATGGTCACGCAGCTTATCGCCCGCGCGCTGCGCGGCGACCGCGAGGGCGCAT
>JADLEV010000035.1 GCA_020845935.1 Gammaproteobacteria bacterium | reverse complement strand
CGATTCAGCGTCTCAATGCGGCAGCAGTTGCCGCGGTGAAGGAGCCCTCCATCATCGAGCAATACAGCAAGTTCGGTGCTGATCCTGCCGGCTCCACGCCGGAAGAGGCGCTTGCGACGTTCAACAACGACATGAAGTTCTGGATCGAAGCGGCGCGTCTGGCGAAGTACCAGCCCCAGTAAATCCGTGTCTCAAGCAGCATCCACCCCGGCTTCAGGCCGGGGTGAAACTGTTTTCGCAACAGTCGCGCTGCATGCCGCAGCGCGACCGCACGCGCTGGCCTTGTCCGGGTTGCCGCAGCCCGGCGATGACGCCGACGAAAAAACCCGCTGGACCTATGCCGAATTGCGCGATGACGCGGAACGCGTAGCCTGCGGGCTCAAAGCTCTCGGCGCCGGACCGGGCGAGTCGTACGCCATCGTGTCCGACAACCATGCCACCACCTGTCTGGCCTGGCTGGCCGGCACGCGCAGCGGCGCCGTCCCCAGCATTGTCAATTCGCTGCTGCGTGAGCGCGAGCTGGCGTGGATCTTCGGCAACCTCGCGCCGCGCGTCGTTCTGGTCGATCCGGCGCATGTCGATCTGGTGCGTGCCGCGCTGGCGACAGCGAAGATTGATGTGCCAGTGCTGCTCAATCGCACCGCGCCTGGCAAGACGGACGCGCCCATTCCATCGACGGTCGGCGATCTGCTGAAATCGCCGCCCTACGCGGGACCATTGCCGCGTCCGGATGATCCGTTCGAGATCACCTATACCTCAGGCACCACGTCCAATCCCAAAGGCGTCGTGCTCACCCATGCTGCGGTGCTGTTCCGCGCCGATCAGCAGCAGGCGCTGTTCGGTCTCGACGAGACCGATGCGGCACTGGCTGCAACGCCGCTGTTTCATCAGTCGGGCAGTCGCGACACGGTGCTCCTGATGTGGCGCAGCGGCGGACACGTCGCCGTGATGCCGAAATTCTCCGCGTCCGGCTACTGGAAGCAGGCCAGGGCGGCCGGGGCTACCTATGCCTGCATGGTGGAAACCATGACCCTGCTGCTGGAGCGCCAGACGCCGTCGGACGACGAGCGCAGCCACGTCATACGGCGCGTCATGGGCGGCGGTGCGGGCGATCTGCAGATGCGCGCCGAGCAGCGCTTCGGCCTGCGTTTCATTCCCGGCTACGGCATGACCGAATGCGGTTTTCCGGTCGCCGTGCCGATGTCGCTGTCCAATGCAGAACGTCAACGCTACCGCGAGTGGGCGCCGCAGGCCACCTTCGCCGGCTGGCCGGTGGGCGACAACGAAGTGCGCATCGTCGACGAGCAGGGACGCGACGTGACCGAGGGCGCGCAGGGAGAAATCTGGATCCGCTCCAAGGGGCTGCTGCGCGAGGACCTGCGCAATCCCGAGGCGACGGCCGAGGGTCTGGCCGGCGGCGGGCTGCATACCGGCGACTCCGGCTTGCGCGGTCCGGACGGCTCGATCTATTTCGTTGACCGCATGAAGGACATGATGCGGCGTGGCGGCGAGAACATCGCTTCCAAGGAAATCGAGGGCGTGCTGCTGTCGCATCCCAAGGTGCTGAATGCGGTGGCCTACCCGGTGCCGGATCCGCTCTGGATGCAGGAAGTCAAAGTCATCATCGTTCCCAAGCCGGGCGAGACCGCCACGGCCGCGGAATTCTGGGACTGGTGCGACCAGCATCTGGCGAAATACAAGGTGCCGCGCTATGTCGAGTTTCGCGACGTGCTGCCCACGGCAGGTTCAGGTCGCGTTCAGAAGCAGGCGCTGCGCGCCGAACCGATTTCAGGACAAGGAATGACCTTCGACCGCACGCTGAATGGTGCGGTCGTTGTGATTTGATCAACCCGGCAGTAAGACAGGGATTTGTACCGTGGCTCAGACCAACCAAGGGAGATACAAAATGAAGCGATCGAGTTCCCCGCTGTTCCATTCCGTCACCGCACTGGCGGCGGCATCGTCCATCGCACTGGGTTTCACCAGCGCGCCAGCCTTTGCTCAGCAGTACCCCACCAAACCCATTGCCCTTGTCGCCATCACCCCGGCAGGCGGCACTACCGACCTGACCGCGCGGGCCTATGCGCGACAGATGGAAAAGCGCCTCGGCCAGACCATGATCGTGGAGAATCGCGCCGGCGCGGGCGGCACCATTGCCGGCAACTACGTGAAGAACGCCGCCCCCGATGGCTATACGCTGCTGATCGGCGGCCTCGGCATGAGCAGCACCTTCGTCGCCAACAACTCGGTCGATCTGCCGGTCGATCTGGCGCCGGTGTCCGCGGTGAACAAGGGCTCGTTCTTCGTCTTCATGCGCGCTAGCCTGCCGGTGCGCACCATGCAGGAACTGATCGCCTACTCCAAGGCCAATCCCGGCAAGCTGAATTACGCCACGTCCAATCCGCTCACGCTGCTGGCGGTCGAGGCCCTGAAGCTCAAGACCGGCATCACCTACACCGCGATCCCGTACAAGGGTGCGGCGCCCATCGTCACCGACATGCTCGGCGGCACGGTGGACTTCACCATCGAGAGCCTGCCCACCTTCCAGTCGTTCCTGCCGGGCGGCAAGGTACGCGTGCCGATGGTGGCCGCCGCCAAGCGCAGCACGCTGCTGCCGGACGTGGCCAGCGCGGGCGAGATCGGCATCGCCAACTACGAGTCAGGCTTCTATCTCGGCATCTGGGCGCCACAGCGCACCCCCGCCGACGTCATCCGCCGGCTGTCGAATGAATCCGTCGTCGTCCTCAAGGTGCCGGAACTGGTCGACTACCTGAAGAGCGTCGGCACCGAACCGCTCGGCACCACGCCCGAAGAACTGGTGGCGATCCACAAGGCCTACAACAGCGTGCTGAACGACGCTGCCAAGGCATCCGGCTTCAAGCCGCAGTAACGGCAACACCTCCAGGGAAGGGATCGCTTCATGCGTCTGCGCGTCAAGGACATGCCTTTGCAGAAGGTCGACCGTTTTGCCGTCGAAGCGGGCCACGTGATGTTGTTCGCGCGCGCCATCGGCGATCCCAACCCCATCTACCGGGATGCCGCCTACGCGCGCCAGAGCCCGTGCGGCGGCATCATCGCGCCGCCTACGTTTACCGAGGCGGCCCTGCATTTCGACGATGCCTTCATCTTCCGGCCGCGCATCGGCCAGCCCTGGTTCGG
>JADLEV010000034.1 GCA_020845935.1 Gammaproteobacteria bacterium | reverse complement strand
TCGTTCAGCCGCTCGCCTGGCCGCAGGCCGGTGAACACGATCTCGATATCGTAACCGGGCTGAAGTCCGGACAACCTGATGAGCCGTTCGGCGAGATCGACGATCTTCACCGGCTGCCCCATGTTCAGAACGTATACGGACACATCGGGACGCACGGGGTCGAGCGCGTGGGTCGAGGCGGTGATGACGAGATCGCAGGCTTCGCGGATGGTCATGAAGTAGCGCACCATCTCGGGATGGGTCACCGTCACCGGCCCGCCGGCTTCGATCTGGGCCTTGAATTTCGGCACCACCGATCCGTTCGACGCCAGCACGTTGCCGAAGCGCACGGAGATCAGACGCATCGGCGCCTTGCCGTTGCCGCGCCGGCTCAGGTCGCGGTCGAGCGCCTGGCAATACATCTCCGCGAAGCGCTTGGTGAGTCCGAGCATCGATACTGGCTCGATCGCCTTGTCGGTCGAGATCATCACCATCGCCTCGGCGCCGGCGGCGACCGCCGCATCGGCCACATTCACGGTGCCGAATATGTTGGTCTTGATGCCCTCCCCCCAATCGCGCTCCAGGATCGGCACGTGCTTGAGCGCCGCGGCGTGAAAGACGATCTGGGGCTTGAACGCGGCCAGCAGATGGAAAATACGCTCGCGGTCGCGGATGTCGGCGATCCGACTCTCGATAGCCGCCGCCGGAAATTTCGCAGCGAGATTCTCCGTGACCGCATGCAGGGCCGGCTCGGCGTTCTCGATGATCAGGAGGCGCGCCGCGCCGAACGTCAGCACGCGGTCGCAGATTTCCGATCCGATCGAGCCGCCACCGCCGGTGACGACGACCGACTTTCCCTTCACGAACGCCGCCAGGCGCTGATAATCGATCTTCACGCTCTGCCGCAGCAGCAGGTCCTCGACCGCTACCGGCGCGAGCCGCGGCGCCTCGCCGCTGCCGTCCAGCGACGGCAGGCGGCTGACGGCCAGGCCGAGCTTACGAGCGCGCGTCAGCACGGATTCAGGAGAGGCCTCGGGCTCGAACGCCGAGGGCATCATCACGAGCCGCTCGATCGGCCGTTCCCGGCCCGAAAAAGATTCGACTACATCCGGCAGATCGTCGATACCGCCAAGCACGAAAAGTCCGCGGATCGACTGCCCGCGATCGGCCCGCGACGGCGACAGGATGCCGACCGGCCACATATGCTTGACCGCGCCGCTTTCGATGGCGCGCAGCAGCACCTCGGCGTCCGCCGCGCGCCCGACCAGCACCGTTGGTGATGCGTCGCGGCCCCGCGCCTCGTTCAACGTCCGGGTGTAGCGGAAATAGCGGTAGGCCAGGCGCGCCGCGCCGAGCGCGAAGTTCTGCAGGAACCAGTAGATGATGATCGTGGTCTTACCGAAGAAGAACGTGCCGTAGACATTCGGCGAGATGAAGATGTAGTCGAGCACCAGCAGCATCAGCGCCAGCACCGTCGACGCCTTGACGATGTTGAAGAGGTCCGGCAGCGAAATGAAACGCCACTTGGTGACGGTCAGCCTGAAAGCGTAGCACACAACGACGCTGAGCAGGATGAACCACGGCAGGATGCGCAGCAGCAGCGGCAAACGCTCCATCAGACCGCCGGCCTCGAACCGGAGGTAGAAGCTCGCCAGAACGGCGAACGCCGTCGCCGACGCGTCATAGAGCGCGATCAGCAGATTCCGCCAGGTCAGGCTAGCAAGATTGGCGCGCAGCGAACGCATCATGGCGCGCCCCGGTCCGCATGAGCTTCACGATCGCGCCAGACCATGCCGCCCGCGACGCCGACGGCCAGCACGTAGATCCAGCCTTCGGTGAAATCGAACAGGTGCGAGTTGAACAGCGAGCTCATGAAATTCTCTGTAACAGCAACCAGCCCGACCCACGCGACCGGCCCCGCGACGCCGACGAACAATCCCGCATGGGCGAGCCACATGGCATAGAGAACGACCACGCCCAGCGTGCCCCACTGAACGGCGACATTCAGGGTCTGGTTATGCGGATTGCCGACGATCTCCGCCGACACGCCGGTCTTGCCCACGGCGTCGCGCTCGAACAGCGCGCGCGTCGAACCCGTTCCATGTCCGACGACCGGCGCCTCGCCGAAGAATCGCAGCGACTTGCGCCAGAATTCGAGGCGCATGCCGGTCGAGGTCGAGGCGCTGCTGTCATGGTATTTTTGATATTCGGTATCGATACGCAACATCCGTTGGCGCAGAGAAGGCGATGCGGCCCATGCGAGGGCACCGGCGATCACAGCTCCTGCGAGCAGGATCAGAATGCCGCGACGGTTGAAATGTCTCACGGCGAACAGAATCAGAAGCGCCGGGATGCAGATCAGCACGGTACGCGAGCTCACGACGAATGCCATGTTGGCCAGGAAGGCAATGCTCAGCGCCATCAGGGCGAGCGCCAGCTTCCGCTGCCGATTGAAGAGGTGCACCGCGATGCCGAGCGCGCCGAAGGCGCAGAGCGCAAACTCCTGGCTCTGTGCAATGTAGTTCTTCACCGGCACACCCGGAGAGGGCACGGGATCATAAAACAACCACGGATCAGCGAGCATCAGCCACGATGCCAGCATCACGACCGTGCAGGAGGCCAGGAACGCCATTGCGATCCACACGCCGCGCGCCGACCGCTCGAAATGATAGATCAGGATCGGGATCGCCAGCAGCTTCGCGGCCGGATTGATGCCACGCAAGCGCGCCGCCCAGGAAATGTCCGTCGCCCACAGCGTGCCGAGAAGCGCCAGCGCGAACAGCGCGATCGGCAGCGCGCAGGCCGGCCGCCCGAGTGAGCGCAGGAAGCTGCGCAGCTCGATGACCGGAATCAGCATCAGAACCCAAGCCACGGCGAAGATCGAAGCCAGCGAGGTCGACCACGGCAACGACAGTGCGAAGAGCACCAGCGCAATATCGGCTGCTTTCAGCCACGCAGCCGGATCGCGCCGGAGCAAAGCGGCAACGCCGGTCTGCGAATCGGATCCGTAGGCGGTCATGCCCTGTTCTCGCGCGCACGGTTCACGAGCGACGTGGTGCTGTGGCCCGGCAGGATATCCACCAGCACCACCTCGCCGCCGTTCGCGGCAACGACCTCGTGGCCCACCACCTGCTCGCGGGTGTAGTCGCCGCCCTTCACCAGCACGCTCGGC
>JADLEV010000033.1 GCA_020845935.1 Gammaproteobacteria bacterium | reverse complement strand
TTTGCGCGGTTCGGCGAATTCGCTGCGCACGCCGAGCACGGTGCGAATGCCCTCGATGTCGAGCCTGGCCTTGCGCTGAAATCCTTCGTTGCCCGAGAGCATGACCTCGTGGGCCTTTTCGGCGATCGGCTGCGGCGTTTCCTGCAGCCGTCCGGTGTAAATCCGGATCGCCTCGTCGCGATTGCCGCCTTCGTACAGCCAGTCGACCGCTGCCACATACGCTCGAATGAATGAGGTCAGCGCGTCGGCGTTCTGTGCCGCCCATGAACGCCGGGCGACGCCCGAAATCGCCTGGTAAGGTCCGAAACTCCGGGTGACATCGCCGAGCCGCACGCAGCCTTTCGATTCGGGCAGTATCTCCAGCGGCGAGTTGATCATGGTCGCGGCGATCTTGCCCTGCATCAGGGCCTGCACGCGGAACGCGGTGCCGCCGACGCGGTCCAGTTGATAGTCCTCGCGGCCCAGGCCGTTCATCTGCAGCAGCTTGTACATGAGAAAGGCATAGCCGGTGGTGGCCGCATCGACGCCGAGGGTCTGGCCGCGAAGGTCGGCATAGCTCTTGATGTGCGGCTGCGCGACCAGGCGCAGTGCGCCGGCGAGTCCGCCCATGAATCCGAACAGGTCGGGTTGTGTCGGGAGGGCGACTTCTCCCTGGCCCTCCTGATAGGCGACGACGTTGTCGAAGGTGGTAAGTGCAATGTCGAAACGCCCTTCGAGAAGTCCCTGCACGACGAACACCGAGTTCGGGGTTGGCGTGATCTCGATGGCGATGCCGTTGTCGGCCAGAAAGCCCTTGTCCTCGGCGATCCACAGCGGCCAATTGGCGCCGCCGGCAAACACCACGATCCGGAGCGTGCGCGGGGCTTTCATGGTCATACAGCGGGCTCCTTCTGCAGAGCGGCGTTCAAGCGCATGAGAAACTCCTCGCAGCGTGCGATCTGGTCCAGGGTGATGAATTCGTTTGGCTTGTGCGCCTGCTCGATCGAGCCCGGCCCGACCACGACCGTGGGCACGCCCGCATCGTGGAAGTGGCCGCCATCGGTGGCAAAGCCCACGCGGCCGGTAACCTCGTTGCCCGTGAGTCGTGCGGCAAGACGCGCGAGCGGGTGCTCGTCGCGGATTTCGAGCGCCGGAGCCTCCGCGACCAGGTCGAACTCGATTCCGGTCTGCGCCGCCACTGCGCGCATCCTGGGAACGAGCTTGTCTTCGGCAAAGGTTTGCACCCGCGAAAAGATCCCGTCCGCGTCGGTATCGGGCAGATAGCGCAGGTCGAAACGGAATTCGCAATCCCGGGGAACGATGTTGGGTGCCGTGCCTCCGGCGATCATCCCGGTCTGCAGTGTGGTGAAGGGCACCGAATACGTCTCGTCCCGCGGGCCTGAGGCCTGTGCCTCCGCCGCCAGTTCACGCACGAACGTCACCAGTTCCGCCGCGTACTCGATGGCGTTCACGGCATACGGCGCAAGCGACGAATGGGCCTCCAGTCCGCGCACCCGGCAGCGGTACATGCGAATGCCTTTGTGACCGGTCATGACCTGCATCGAGGTCGGTTCGCCGACAATGCAGCCGGCCGGCTGAAGACCGATCCGGCGCAGATCGTGAATCATCGACGTGACCCCGACCGAACCCACTTCCTCGTCATAAGTGAAGGCCAGATGCAGCGGTTGCGTCAGGCCGCTTTGCAGAAAGCGCGGCACAGCCGCGAGCACGCAGGCGATGAAACTCTTCATGTCGCAGCTGCCGCGGCCATAGATCCGGTCGCCGCGCAGTTCGGCCCGGAACGGGTCGGTTTCCCATGGCTGGCCATCGACCGGAACCACATCGGTATGACCGCAGAGCACCAGGCCGCCTGAGCGCTCTTCGCCCAACGTTGCGAACAGATTGGCTTTGGTGCCGTCGGGATCGTGGGTCAGGCGCGCTTCGACGCCCAGTCGGCGCAGGTAGTCGCGGGTCCACTCGATCAGGCCGAGGTTGGGATTGCGGCTAACCGTGTCGAAGCCGATCAGGGTCCGCACCAGGTCGAGTGTTTCCTGTCGCGGCGTGCTCATGATGGAAGAAGAACCTGCAGGAAATTGTCATTTCGTTGAAACATATACGCATAAGCATAACCGGTTCACGATGCCCGCGGCAGTCATCCGCTTGACACCGATTTCAGCAAGGTTTATTTTGCGCGCCCCTTCTGCAGTTACAACACCCGTTCCGATGCTGACATTGCCTTTGACGCATCCTGCATCGGTTCCAGCTGTGAATCGACCAGTTCTCTTGCGCCTGCGATCGCTGCTTGCCGTTCTCGGCGCCGCGATGTGCATCGCGCCCGGCGCGCATGCCCAGTCGCCGGCCGAGGACGCGAGCGATGTTCAGGCGAAGTTCCAGTTCACCTACAACGGCCAGAAACATGGCAGCTATCGGGCCGCGTACTCGGGCGCGAACAGTCTCGGCAGCGGAGCCGAGAAGATGTACACGGTCACGGCTACGGCGTCTTTCGGCGCGCGCGCGTGGCAGGGCGGCGAGATCTATTTCAATCCGGAGATCGCTCAGGGCGTGCCGTTGACTGGCGCGCTGGTTGGCGTCGGCGGTTTGACCAACGGCGAGATTACGCGCGCGGCCGGTCCCAATCCGACTGTCTATCGGCAGCGTCTGTTTCTGCGACAGACCTGGAACCACGGCGGCGGTTCGGAAGAGGTCGGTTCGGATTTCAACCAGCTGCCCGGCTCGTTCGACAAAAACCGCACGGTGCTCACCGTCGGCAATTTTTCGGCGCTGGATGTCTTCGACCCAAACAGCTACGCCAAGGATCCGCGCACCCAGTTCATGAATTGGGGCAACTGGACCTATGCCGCTTATGACTATGCCGCCGATTCGCGCGGCTTCGGGTGGGGCCTGGCGCTCGAGTGGTATCGCCAAGACTGGGTGTTGCGCGCTGGGCGCATGACCGGCCCGAAGGAACCGAACGGATTGCCGGTGGACTTTGCGCTGGGCAGGCACTACGGCGACCAGATCGAGCTGGAGCACGCGCATGCATTGCTTGGCCGGCCGGGCAAGGTGCGCGTCCTGGGGTGGCGCAATCGGGCGCGCCTGGCCAGTTTCGGCGATGCGCTGGCATGGCTCGGCACGCAC
>JADLEV010000032.1 GCA_020845935.1 Gammaproteobacteria bacterium | reverse complement strand
GACACAGGTATGACACAAAAGACGACTTGCAATCGAGTGTTGTCGGATTTCCTCAAAGGGTGCCGCGCGCGTTTGCAACCGGAGGACCTCGGTTTGCCGGAGCCAGGTCGCCGCCGTACCGAAGGCTTGCGGCGCGAGGACGTGGCCGCGATCTCCGGCGTCAGCGTCAGCTGGTACACCTGGCTCGAACAAGGGCGGGCAGTCCATATCTCCGATGGTGTGCTCGAACGGATCTGTCGGGCGCTGAAGTTGAGTGATGTCGAGCGCACCTACCTCTACTCGCTGGTCCAGCATCGTCTGCCTCCGCTGATCGCCGGCGCGGCCAAGCTGGAGGTGACCCCGGCGATGTCGCGGCTGCTGCATGCGCTCGAAATTCCGGCGCTCATCATGACTGCGCGCTGGGATGTCGTTGATTGGAACAAGCTGGCCGTGGCGATCTTTCGCGACTATGCGGCGATTCCGCCGGAGGCACGCAATCTGCTGCGGATTTTGTTTACCGATCCCGTGTATCAGGCCGACAGCGATGAGGCGCTGCAGATGGCGAAACGGGTCGTCGCGAAGTTTCGGCTCGATTACGGGCAGGCCGGCGGCGATCAATCGTTTACGGAACTCGTGGCGCAACTGGAAGCCGAAATACCGCTGTTCCATCAGGCGTGGCGATCCAAGGATGTGTCCGTGTGCAGCGAAGGCATCAATCGCCGGCTGCATTGCAGGTATGGCGCACTGGTATTTGAACATTCCTCGTACGGTCCCGAAGGCAGTCCGCAGCTCCGCTTGCTCCTGTTCGTCCCGCACGATGCCGCGACCGCGGCATGCGTTGCGAACATCCGTCGGGATCTCGCAGGCAGTGGTACCGTGGTGGCGGACCAGATGCAGCTCATGGCGTCTCACCAGGGCCGCAACCGCGCCAGTTTGCGCGCGCAGCGCGTCTGCCGATCCTGACAGCAAGGCTTCCCGCCGTTCACAGACGCAAGACCGCCAAAGGAACCCGATGACGATTCAAGAGCCGACCTCCGGAGCAGACAGCCACGCTCCGGAAGCGCAGGCGCTCGATCGCCTCATGCTCGAATTCCGGCCGGCATTGACGCGGTATTTCGTGCGGCGCGTCAAGCTCAAGGACGAGATTCCCGACCTGATTCAGGAAGTCTTTGTCCGATTGCTCCGACGGGATGATTCCACCCACCTGGAAAGCGTGCGAGGCTATGTTTTCGAGACCGCGCACAGCGTTGCCATCGACTGGTTGCGACGCTATGAGTCGCATCGGCGCGGGGTCCACGAAACGTTCGATACCCAGCTGCACGGTGGTGCCGAGTGCGCTACCGATCAGCTGTTGATGGGGCGTGAGGACCTGGAGTGCGTCATCAGCGCGTTGATGGAATTGCCGGAGCGCACGCGTGCCGTGTTCATATTGCGGCGCATGGAGTCAATGAAGTTCAAGGATATCGCGGTCCGTCTCGGTGTATCGCTGAGTACCGTGGAGCAGCACATGTATCGTGCCATGGCGCACCTGATGTCGCGGTTGCGCGAGGGTTTATGACTATGGAACCGATGCTGTCTCGACAGGGCATGACGCCGACGGAACAAGCGTGTCACTGGGTCGTGCGGTTGGACGGCGACGAATTGACGTCCGGCGAGCGCGCCGCATTCGATGCTTGGCGGAGCGAGCCGGTGAACGCGGCGGCATACCGCGATGTAACGCGCATGCAGGAATTGATCGGCCCCGCGGTGGATGATCCGCACCTGCGCGCAATGCGCCGCGCGGCGTTGGCCTTGCGGTCGCGGCAATGCGGCCGGCGCCGCGTCTGGATGATGTCAGGAATTGCGGCGGCACTGGTGTTTGCCCTCGCTGCATTTTCCCTGCTGCCGCAAACCCGCACGGGGGGGGCTTGGCTCGCGGCGCGCGTTCTGGCGTTGCTGCACCCGCTGCCGCAGCCGATGCGCTACACGACCCGGGTCGGTGAGCGGCTCGAGGTATCGCTTCCGGACGGGTCCGACGTCGCCCTGAACACCGCTACCGTGCTGGAAGCGACCTATACCGCGTCGAGCCGGGCGATTCGGTTGGAACGGGGCCAAGCCTATTTCAACGTGACCAAGGATCCGGCTCGGCCGTTCGTCGTCGCAACGACAGCAGGCGCCGTGACCGCGATTGGTACCGCTTTCGAAGTGCTGGTCGCGGCGGATCAATTGCAGGTGCTGGTAGAGGAAGGCAAGGTGACCGTTACCACGACACGGCAGCCATCCGCGGCTGCCGAGCGCCCCGCGATCGCGCAACCGGTTGCGCAGGGTCAACGCCTGCTGGTTCGGCACGGTGGCGAATCCCAGCTTGCTGAAGTGGATGTTGCGCGGGCACTGCGCTGGCGCAGCGGCTTCGTCGAGTTTGATGACGTGACACTCGCCGAGGCGGTGCACGAAATGAATCGCTACACCAATCACGTGGTGCAGTTACGCGATGAGCACGTCACCTCATTGCGTATCAGCGGTGTATTTCGGGTTGGTCAGACGGATCGGTTTCTGGAGGTCATTGGTGAGCTGTTGCCGATTCAGGTCTCACGGCCACTTGGCGCACCGATCATCGTCAGCCTGAAACCACGGTTTGCCCGTGAGGCAGCACCAAGCGCCAAAGAGTGACCTTTCGGCGTCTCGCCTTCCCGCGCGCTACCGCGATTTGCGGTATCGTGCCGGTACCGGTTGGAGCAGTACAACATGCTCGCCGCGGAGAGGAGAGACTCATGCTGATCAAACCTTTTCGCCCGGGTGACTCGGCCCGGATCGCGCCCTCGGTCATCACTCCGGAACACGTTTTCGAGGATCGGCGTCGTCTGCTGCGTGCCGCGCTCGCGGCCGGCATCACCGGCATCGGCGTTTCCTGGCCTCGCGCCGAAGCCGCACCGGCCGCGCTCAGCTATCAGCGCAACGAGCGCTACAGCATCGCCGATCCGCCAAACAGCTACCAGGACGTCACCAGCTACAACAATTTCTACGAATTCGGCACCGACAAGAGCGACCCGGCGGCGAACTCCGGTCGATTCAAGCCGGAGCCATGGACCGTGACTGTCGTCGGGGAAGCAGAAGTCACCGGCAGGTTTTCGTTCGGGGACCTCATCAAGCCGCACGCACTCGAGGAGCGCATCTACCGATTGCGCTGTGTCGAGGCATGGTCGATGGTGATCCCCTGGGTGGGCATTCCGCTTGGCGATGTGCTGCGACGCTTTCGGCCAACCTCGCGGGCCAAGTACGTCGCGTTCGAGACCGTGTACCGACCGGAGCAAATGCCCGGCCAACGCAGCAACGTGCTCGATTGGCCATACGTCGAAGGCCTGCGCATCGATGAAGCAATGCACCCGCTGACCTTGCTCGCGGTTGGTGTCTACGGCAAATCGCTGCCAAACCAGAATGGCGCACCGCTGCGGTTGATCGTGCCGTGGAAATATGGCTTCAAGGGGATCAAATCCATTGTCGCGATCCGCTTTACCGAGAAACAGCCACCGACCTCGTGGAATGTGTCGGCACCGCGGGAGTACGGCTTCTACGCCAACGTCAATCCGCTGGTTGATCATCCGCGCTGGAGTCAGGCACGCGAGCGGCCGATCGGGCGCGGCGCGTTCAATGCGCGGGTAGCGACACAGATGTTCAACGGCTATGAGGCTGAGGTCGCAAGTCTCTATGCGGGTATGGACCTGCGCCGGAATTATTGATGCGCTTGCTCAAGCCGGCGCTGTTCGCGCTGTGCCTGCTGCCGCTCGTGGCGGTGCTGGTTCGAGTGTTCGAGTTCGGCGGCGCGACACTCGGCGCGAATCCGATCGAATCGATCCAGGACACGTTCGGCCGGTGGGGCTTGCGCCTGCTGCTCGTCACGCTCGCGATCACACCGTTGCGCGACTGGTGTGGCGCTCCCTGGCTGATCGGCCTGCGCCGCATGCTCGGGCTGTTCGCGTTCGGCTACGTCGTGCTGCACTTCGTGACCTGGCTGATACTCGACCAAAGCATGTATTGGCCGGGCATCGCCGACGATGTCTCGCGGCGCCCCTTCATCACGATTGGATTCATTGCATTGTTGCTGTTGCTGCCACTGGCGCTGACTTCGACCAACCGCGCGATGCGCCGGCTCGGCCGGCGCTGGAAATCATTGCATCGGCTCAGTTACCTGATCGTGCTGCTCGGCGTCTGGCACTACTACTGGCAAGCAAAGGCGGATACGCGCGAGCCGATTCTGTATTTCGTGATCGCATCCGTGCTGCTTGGCTGGCGCGGCTACCGGCTTTTCCGGCACGGCCATCGGTTCAATCCTTTTTCGTGAACTACGGAGGAGCGGACACATGCTTTCGGAAATTGGACAAATCGCCATAACGGTTAGTGACGTTGCCGCGGCACTCGCGTTCTACCGTGACGTCCTTGGCTTGCGCTTCCTGTTCAGCGCCGGGCCGAATCTTGCTTTCGTTGCTGCCGGCCAGGTGCGGCTGATGTTGACGACGGCGCAAGGTGATGGTCGAGCCGGGGCCAACTCGGTGCTGTATTTCAAGGTCACCGATGTCGTGGCGACCCACGCCGATCTGCTCGCGCGCGGCGCGCATGACGAACGGGCGCCGCAATTGGCGGCGAAGCTGCCGGATCACGAACTGTGGATCGGTTTCGTGCGTGATCCCGACGGCAATCTGATCGGGTTGATGGAAGAGAAGCGGCAATGACCAAGGCTCCGTTCCGTGGCGCCGTCGAGGATCGGGAGCGCCGCGGGTGCGAGTTCAGAACCGACGGCTGGCGGCATTGCATCGATGGTGGCACCAACCCTGAGGAGAGGATGAAGCCATGAACAACCGGGCGAAGCGAATCCTTGGGGTCATCGGGTGTGCGGCATTCGCCGCTCAACTCTCGGCGCAGCCGAAACCTTTGCCCGAGCCGTTGCGTGGCTGGGAAGATTGGGTACTCGACGGTGCGGAGTATCGTCGTTGCCCGCTGCGTGCGGGCCGCGACGGCAGCGACACCGATGATTTCGTCTGTGTCTGGCCCGGCCGGCTTGAGTTGTCGCTCGATGCGGCGGGTGGCACGTTTCGCCAGACCTGGCGCGTCTTCAGGACTAGCTGGGTGGGCGTCCCAGGCGACGAAAAGATTTGGCCGGCGACCGTCATGGTGGCCGGTGCGCCGGCACCGATCGTCGCGCGCGATGGCCGGCCGCTGCTGCGGCTGGTACCGGGGACGCATGAAGTTACCGGTACGCTCGCGTGGCAAACACGACCACGCGAACTGCGGATCCCCAGCGCGACGGCACTGCTGTCGCTGACGCTCGATGGGGCGGTGATCGCGCATCCCATCATCGATGGCAACCAGGTACGGCTCGGCGAGCAGAGCTCGCTGGCCGAGCCGCCGACACTGGAACTCACGGTGCATCGTCTGCTGGCCGATACCGTGCCCGCCGAGCTGGAAACGCGGATCCGGCTGCGTGTCGGCGGCGCCGCGCGCGAGGAACTCCTGGCGCTGCCTCTGCTAGCGGGATTCACGCCACTCGCGATAACCAGCGAACTGGCAACACAGATCGAACCAGGCGGCGGCCTGCGGGTCCGCGTCCGCGCCGGCAACTGGGAGATCGGATTGCGCGCACGCAGTTCCGATATCGCCCGGGAGTTCACCATCGAACCGCCGAGCCAGGAGCGCGGAACCTGGGTCAACGAGGAAATCTGGAGCTTTGCCGCGCAGGATCGCTTGCGTATCGCCGCGGTCGAAGGCGTCGTATCGATCAACCCGGAGCAGGCACAGGTCCCCGGCGACTGGCAGGAACTGCCCGCGTTTCTGGTCACGCCCGGCAGCACGCTCCGGGTTGTCGAGCGCAGCCGCGGTCTGCCGGCGGACAACGACAACGTGCTGCAACTGCGGCGTGATCTCTGGCTCGATTTCGATCATCGCGGTTACACGATCGTCGATCACGTCACCGGCACGATGCGTGATGGCTGGCGGCTGGAACTGGCAGCACCTTATCGGCTGCAATCCGCGCGCGTAGATGGAGAGCCGCTGCTGATCACACGAACCGATGCCGAGCACAGCGGGGTCGAACTGCGTGACTCACAAGTCAATCTCCAGGCGACCGCGCGGTTGGAAGCGTTCGGCGGCTGGCACGCGGCGAGCGGTTGGAACGAACGCTTTCGCGCGCTGGACGGCACGCTGCATCTGCCGCCGGGGCATCACCTGTTGGCTGCGCTTGGCGTGGAATCTTCGCCCGACGCCTGGATCAGCCGCTGGGATCTGTTCGACATCTTCCTCGTGCTGATCACGACCGTCGCGGTTGCGCGCTTATGTGGTTGGCGGTGGGGTACGCTCGCGGCGCTCGCGCTCGTGCTCAACTACCAGGAACCCTACGCGGCGAATTGGCTGTGGCTCAACGCGGTAATTGCGCTCGCACTGGCACGCCTGGTTGGCTCTGGCTGGCTGGGGCGGTGTGTGTTTGTCTACCGCTTGCTTGCAATCGCCAGCCTCGTCATCTGGTTTGTCGCGTTCGCCGTGATGCAGGTGCGGGTTGCGCTGTATCCGCAGCTGGAGGTGGCGCGAGCCTCGATGGTCAGCGCTAGCATGAGAGCCGCCGCCGCGCCCGACGCGCAACTCGAGCAACAGGTGCCACGAATGATGGTGTCTAAGCGCCTGGAGACCGCCGGACGTGCGGCGGCGGTTTTTCGGGAGCAGAAACGCGAGGCGGGTGACAACATCAGCGTCACCGGATCAAGCGTCAGACAAGAGCGTTACGCCCCGGGGACGACGATCCAGGCGGGGCCGGGCATGCCGAACTGGGATTATTTGCGTTACCGGTTGCAGTGGCATGGCCCGGTCTCACCGGATAACGATCTGCGGTTCATCGTCTTTGGCCGATTCGCTGTCAGCCTGTGGCAAATCGTCGGCGTTGCACTGGCGGCGTTGCTATTGATCGGCATCGTGCCGCGGCGAGGCTGGTCGTTGCGCGTGACGCCAGCGGTGGCGACCACGGCGACGGCGTTGTGTCTCATTGCGCTGCTGTTGCCCGCGCCCGTCACAGCCCAAGCTCCCGATCCCAAGCTGCTTGAAGACCTGCGAGCCCGGTTGGTGCGGCCGCCTGAATGCGCGCCGACCTGTGCCGAGATCCAGCAAGCCAAGGTCACGACCACCAGCGATACGCTGGCGATCGACCTGACCGTCAACGCGTTGACCGAAGTCGCCATCGCGATGCCGGCGGCGCCCGGCCGGTGGCGGATCGATGCGGTGCTGCTCGACGAGACCACGCCGGCGACGCTGCGTCGCGATGGCAACCAGAATTTCATCGATCTGCCGGCCGGCGTGCATCGTGTCCGGTTGCGTGGCGCCTTGCTCGCGGCCGATTCGATCCAGGTCGTGTTCCCGAGCGCGCCGCGCGCGATCAGCGCTTCCGGCAGTGGCTGGATCGCATCCGGCATCGACGGCGGACGGCTGCCAACCGGCACGCTGGAACTGGCTCGCCAGGGTGGCACCGGTGAGCGGATCGAAGTCTCGGTGCAGGTGCCGCCCTTCGTCGCAGTGCGGCGCGCCATCGATCTCGGGCTCGACTGGTCGGTCACCACGACAATCACCCGCATCGCGCCACAACGCGGTGCGTTCACGCTGGAGGTGCCGCTGTTGCCCGGCGAAGCCGTGCTCGACGCGAACGCCACGATTCGGCAGGGCAAACTGGTCGCCGCATTCGGACCGGATCAACGTGTCTTGAAGACAGCCTCTGCCTTGCCGCGCAGTGATGAACTGCAATTGACGCATGCGGCCGACGTGCCATGGCGTGAAGTCTGGGCAATAGCGGTTGGGGACACCTGGCGCGTGAAATTCTCCGGCCTGCCGCCGGTGGCGCCGGAAAATGAGCAAGGCCGTTGGCTACACGAGTATCACCCGCGTGGTGGCGAGACCTTGGTCGCCACGGTGACGCAGCCCGATGCGATCCCAGGCACCATGCTCGCGATCGATCGTGTCGTGCTCAAGGTCGAGAAGGGCCGGCGTGCCACCAATCACGAACTCTTGCTCTGGTATCGTGCGACGCAGGGTGGGCGGCAAACGTTGACCTTGCCTGAGCAGGCTCGCGTGACGTCGGTACGGCTCGATGGCGACGAACTGGCGATCCGCCCGGAACGCGGCGTCCTGCCGGTGAATGTCGTACCCGGAGAACATCAGGTCGCGGTGACGTTCGAGGATGACGTTGGCGTGAGCAGCCGGGTTCAAAGTCCGGCGATCGATCTCGGCACCACCGCGGCGAATGTTGGCATCATTGTCACGCTGCCCGACGATCGCTGGCTGTTGTATGCCGGTGGCGGTGGCGTTGCTCCGGTTGTGCTGTACTGGGGCGAACTCGCGGTCTTCATCATCGTCGCGATCGCGCTCGGCCGGATCACGCGCACGCCGTTGCGGCCACACGAATGGCTGTTGCTCGGCCTGGGTCTCAGTACCTTCGCGTGGGCTACGCTGGCATTGTTCGCGGCGTGGATCTTCGCGCTACGCTGGCGGGAGAACTGGCTGGGCACGGCTTCACGCTGGAAACATGGGCTGATTCAAGGCGCGCTCGTGGTGTTGAGCGTGGCGACTCTTGGAGCCTTGATCGCCGCCATCCCGCAAGGGTTACTCGCACAGCCTGACATGAGTGTGCGCAGCACTGACTCGTGGCGTGGCCAGCTCCACTGGTTCTTCGATCAGAGTTCCGGCCCGCTGCCACGTGTCTCGGCCATTTCGCTGTCACTGTGGTGGTACCGGGCCGCGATGCTGGCCTGGGCGCTGTGGCTCGCGTTCGCGTTGTTGCGCTGGTTGCCGTGGGCCTGGCGCGCGTTTCTGGGACAGACGCAAGTGATGTCCGTGACCGAACATTCCCCGGCATGACGCGATAATCCGGGTCGCTAGCGCGGATCCTTTTCGCCGAGGTCCGGGTAGAACAGAGCACGGTTCTTCAACGATTCGTTGTAGACGTGACGCTTGGTAAACAGCCAGCGGCCGTTGCGCCGCACGAGTTCATCCTCGTAATGTCCCATGTTGACGATCTGCACGTCTTTCTGCGGTGTGGCGTTGGTCAGTGCGAACCAATAGGCGATCGTCTTCGCCGTGTCGCCGTTGACGTCGATGACGTGATTGATAATCTGATGGCGCGTACGCGGCCTGGAGGTTGCTCCTTCCGGGATCTCGACCTTGCGGCTGCCGCCAAAGTTGGACATCGCCTTGCGGATTGCCACCGCACCGACCTCAACGCCGCCAACCCATTCCAGCACGCCTTCCTCGGCCCAGGTCGACATCACGGTATCGATATCGCCGGCATCGACCGCGACCATGTAGCGGTTCGACAGATTTTCGATTTCGGCCCGGTCATTGGCGTAGTCGGCGCGGGCAGCGCCCGCGGCAAAACCAAGCAACAGGATGGAGCAGCAGGATGTGAATTTCACCATGGGATCCTCCAATTCGTCTGCTCGTCGGCCAGATTCACGTTGCTGGCAGCCGGTCGGGCTACCTCGCGATCAGTTTCGGGTCGAGCCCCAGGCTGCGCAACTTCCGGTACAAGTGGGTACGCTCGATCCCGGCGCGCTCGGCAACCTTGGCGACGCTGCCGCCGAGCTTGCCGAACTGATACTCGAGATAGGCTTTCTCGAATTGATGCCGTGCATCACGCAATGACTGCTCGAATTCAGGATGTCCGGCGCTGTCGGCAAGGGAGCGTTTGGTCCCGAGCGCACCTTGCACTTCATCAACGGTGATGGTGTCTCCAGCGCCGAGGATCAGCAGGCGCTGAATGAAATTGGTCAGTTCGCGGACATTGCCAGGCCAGTCGTAGCTCGCGATCGCGGTGCGCGCGTCCGGCGAAATGCTTCGTGCCGGCAAGCCATCGTGCTCGGCGAAGTGACGCAGATAGAAATCGGTCAGCGGTGCGATGTCCTCGCGACGTTCGCGCAGTGGCGGAATGCGGATCGGCACAATGTTGAGCTGATAGTACAAATCGTCGCGGAATGTTCCGGCCTGAATGCGCGCAACCAAATCCTGACGCGTCGCGGCGATGATGCGGACGTCGACCGTAATCTGCTCGCGACCGCCGACTCTCTGGAAGCCGCTGTTTTCGAGCACTCCGAGCAGCCGCGCCTGCGAGCTCAAATCGAGATCGGCGATGTCCTTCAGGAACAGGCTGCCGCCGTTGGCCTGCTCCAGCGAGCCATAGCTGATTTGTGCACCATCCTCGGCTCCAAACAAGGCGATGTCCGGATTTTCCCGGGCGAGGCTGGCGACACCAATGCTGATGAATGGCCCGGCCGCGCGGGCGCTGTTCTGATGCAGAAAGCGGGCGACCACTTCCTTGCCGGTCCCCGACTCGCCCTCGATGAACACGGGCGTGCGATGTTCGGCGATCCGGCGCGCCTGATCGCGGACCCGCTGCATCGCCGTGCTGTTGCCAAGCGGTTGCTCCACCGCCGGGACATGACTGCGGAGCGCACGATATTCGCGATGCAGCAGCTGGTTTTCCAGTGCCCGACGCACAGTGACCAGCAGTTTTGCCATCGACAGCGGCTTCTCGATGAAGTCAAACGCACCCAGGCGGGTTGCTTCGACCGCGGTCTCGACACTGCCGTGACCGGACATCATGATGACCGGAATAGCGACTCGATTGCCGTCCGACCATTCCTTCAGCAACGAGATGCCGTCGGTACCCGGCATCCAGATGTCGAGCAGCACAAGATCAGGTTTGCGCTGCCGCCGCGCCTGTCGCGCCGCATCGGCATTTTCCGCGACACTGACCTGATATCCCTCGTCCTCGAGTATCTCCCGCAACAATGCGCATATGTCCGGCTCGTCATCGACTATCAGAATGTGTTCGCCACTCATGCGATGCTCCTTTGCGCCGTCATCTCGGTGACCGGATGCAACGGCAGACGTACGGTCGCGATGGCACCCGCGCCGGCTTTGTTTTCCAGATTCACCATCCCCCCGTGTTCCTCCACGATCTTCTTGACGATGGCCAAGCCGAGGCCAGTGCCGCGCTTCTTGTTCGAGACATAGGGCTCGAAGATGTTATCAAGAATGTCTGCACTGATGCCGGTACCGTTGTCTTCTATGCGGATCTCGGCGAAGGCCGAGTCCTGCTCATGCAGGTGCCGCGTCGTGATTCGCAACACCGCCTCCTGGCTCTCCGGCAATGCCTCAATCGCATTCGCTATCAGATTGTTCAGCACCTGCCGCAGGCGATTGCCGTCCGCCGGCAACAGCGGCAGTTCCGGATCGAACGCCGTCTCGATTCGCACCGCCGGATAGGCGCTGCGGTACAGTTCGACGACGTTCAACAGCAGGTCGTTGACGTCGATCGGCTGCGCCTGAATTCGCGGCGGCCGCGCGTACTCGGTAAATGCATTGACCATCGTCTTCATCGTTTCGACCTGCTGGATGATGGTATTGGTCAGCCGATCCAGCGTTTCCGTCTGGTCCGGCGGCAGTTTGCGCAAGTATTTGTGGCGTAGGCGCTCGGCCGACAACTGGATTGGCGTCAACGGGTTCTTGATCTCGTGCGCCAGCCTGCGGGCAACCTCGCTCCAGGCCGCTTCGCGCTGACCCTGAATGAGCCCGGTGACGTCATCGAACACGATGATGTGACCGGTCGGCTGGCCATCCTCACCGGGCAGGCGCGTGCCGCGGCTCAACAACACCTTGCGCCGGTCGCCGAAGATGGCGAACTCCTTCTGCCAGTCTGGCCGTGAATCATGCAGTTGTGGCCGAATCGCCTCGACGAAGCTGCGCAGAATCCGGTGCTGTGCGGCAATCTGGTCGAGGTTCCGCCCCAACGACTCGGCCAGTGAAACACCGAGAATGTGACTGGCGCTGTCATTCGCCGTAATCAGCATTTCCTGCTGATCCAGCGTCAATACGCCGGAGGAAAGCTTGCTGAGCACGGTCTCGACGTAGGCGTGTTGTGCGTTCACCTCGTCCCGTGCCCGTGCGATGCGACGGGTCATGGTGTTGAACGAACTGACCAGGAAGCCGAGTTCATCATGGCTGGAGACCGGCAGGATCGTCTCGTAATCGCCCTCGGCGACCGAGCGTGTGCCCATCGCCAAATCTCGGATCGGCGCGGACAGACGCTCGGCGGAATAGAACGCGAACCAGATCGCGAGAAACAGGCTGAACAACAGCACCAGGGTCAGGGTCATGCTGAAACTGAGCTTCAGTTTATCGCGCAGATAGACCAGTTCGGTGTACTTGGCCAGCGCCAGCTCGACGTTGCGCGCCAGATCGTTGAGGCGGCTGACGATCGGAAATAAACCGTGCAGGACGCGCCGCTCGGCACCAACCCCTAACGGCGTCACGTTGACGGCGACGCGAATGTACAGATCGGTACCACGGGTCGGATCCAGACCGACATAATTCCTGCCTTGCGCGAGTTGCAGCAGGATTGGCCGCGCCGGCAGGTCCGGCACAATTTCGGTCGCGGTGCTGCTTGCGGCAAGCAGGCTGCCCGCCTGATCGAGCAGTGCAATCTCCTCGGCACCGGCGCGACGTCGCAGAGCTTCGAGATCGGAGTTGCCAACCGCCAGCAGGCCGCCTTCTCCGCTGCCAGGCTGCTCCGCGGCCAGTACTTCCATCGTTCGCAACGCCTCGCGCATGCGCAATTCCAGCGCGTTCTGACTCAATTCCAGAGAATCCCTAAGCGCCTGATCGACGCGGACATCGAACCAAGCATCGATGCCGCGGCCTATGAACCGGACCGAAAACACGTAGACGATGACCACCGGAAGCACAGCCAGCCCCACCGTCATCGTCAGCATCCGCAGCTTGAGTCGTGCACCCGGCGCGCGCTCGCGTAATTCGCGAATCAGGTTGCGGAGATTGCGGGCAATCAGGATCAGGAAGATCACGAGGCCAACGGCATTGATGAGGATCAACAGTGAATACAGCGCGCCAAACCGGTCCGAATCGCCGGTTGCATTGCTCATCAACACCAACGTCGCCAGCAGCAACGCGCCAAGCAGCAATACTGGCGCGAGGCTGGGGCGAGTCCGGCTCACAGCTGAAAGTCCCATTCGAACCAGTCACTCGCCATGCGCCAGGCTCGCGAAAAATAGGCGAGGGGACGCATGGGTGCCGGCAGCGCCTCGATATCGAGCCGGACCTGTACCGCACAGCGATACTTGCGCCCGGCCTTGAAGTTGCTGACTTCGGCCAGAGGCAGGCTGCGCAGCGTGCCGAGCGCAGTGATGACGTCGTCGAAGGATGGCAGCGTCTGGCGGTCACCGGTGACCACATTGGTCAGCAGATATTGTTCGCTGAGCGGCAGGAACGAGATGCGGAAACGGTGCTTGCCTCGTGCTACCTCGGCATTGAGCCAGTACCAACGCGGACGGTTGAACTCGATGTCGATCGCGAACTCGATGGCGATGCCGCTGCGCAACGCTTCGATTACGTCTGGATTGAATTCGAGGTCTAGGTCGAGATCGAGATGGACGATGTCGTTGATGATGGCAGTGCGCGCATCGTGGATCGAGATGTTGCCAGCGTGCACGCCCTGCCCGCCAAACAGCAGCAAAAAAACAGCAGCCAGCGCAAGTAGCTGACCGTGACCGCACCGCGGGGCTAGGGGTACGAAAGAATCAGTTGCGATTCTTGACGAGGCAAGCATAGTAGAACCCGTCCATATCATGTTCGCCCGGCAGCACTTGAAGGCCGTAGCGAAGAGTCGTGCCGCAAGCGGGAGCACCAGCGGTAAAACCCACCGCAACGTCAGAGTGTCTCTGGGCAAATCGCGCAATCTGATCTTCGTTCTCTGTCCGCAGCACGGAGCAGGTGGCGTACAAGAGCTTACCTCCCCGTCGCAGGGCCGGCCAGAGCGCTTCCAGGATCGCCGCTTGCTGTGCGGCAAGCCGTGCGATGTCGTCGCAGCGCCGATGCAGCTTCACGTCCGGCTGGCGGCGGATGACCCCGGTCGCAGAGCAGGGGACATCCGCGAGGATTGCGTCGAACGGTACGCCATCCCACCAGTCTGCGGTGCGTGTTACGTCGGCGATGGTGATGCGGCAGTCGAAGCCGATGCGCTCGCCTGTAGCCAACAGTCGGCGTGCCCTCACCGGATCGCTCTCCACCGCCTGTACCTGCAAATCGGGATGCGTCTCAAGCAGATGTGCGAGTTTGCCTCCAGGGGCCGCGCAGGCATCGAGGACGCGGGCTCCCGGCTCGGGCGCGAGCAGCATCGCCGCCAGTTGTGCCGCCTCATCCTGAACCGAAACGAGGCCATCGGCGAAGCCAGGCAACTCATCGACGTCGACCGCGAAACGCAGCGACAGTCCGGCATGACTCCACTTCGTCTCAATCGCGTCCATTCCCGCGGTGGCCAGGAGGTCGCGATATACGCTTCGGCTGACTCGGCGCAGATTGACGCGCAACGTCATCGGCGCACGCATGTTGTTGGCGGCGGCAATCCGCTCCCAGGCGTCTGGCCAGTCGAGGCGCAATGCCTCAAGCAGCCAGTCCGGGTGGCTGAAGCGCAGGCGAGGGTCGGCGTCAAGCTCCTGTTCGAGCTCACTGCGCCGCCGAATCGCGTTGCGCAACACGGCGTTGACCAAACCCTTGCCCCAGCTCTTTTTTAACGCGTCACAAGCGGCAACCGTGGCGGCGACGGCGGCGTGATCGGGCACGCGCAGGTCGAGCACCTGATGCAGGCCGAGGCAAAGCAGCATGCGCAGATCATCGTCCCGAGGTTTCAGCTGTCGTTCCAGCAGGGTGTCCAGGATCCGGTGATAGCGGAACCACCAGCGAACGACACCGCGCACAAGCTCACTAACGAGCGCGCGATCGCGCCGATCAGGCAAATCGCCTCGATATGAATCTCCGAGTTTGGTGAGGGAGACCCCGTTGCCGATCACGTCCAACAGCGCGCGCGCCGCATGGGCGCGAACGTCGCCGCCAGGTCTCGGCTTGATCGCCGCATTCATGTGGCCGAGCGGGGCAGGGCGTGGCCACGGATGAACTCGGCGGCCGTCATTTCCCGTTTTCCTGGAGGATGCAGATGTGTCAGTCGCAGTAGGCCGTCACCGGTCGCGACGTCGATACCTGCTGCGCCGGAGTTGACGATCGTTCCGGGCGGCGCGTCGTTGCCAGCAAGCACTCGTGCCCACAGAACCTTGCAGATGATGCCGTCGAAGTTCACGGTAGCCGCCGGCCGCGGCAACAGCGCACGCACGCGTCTTTCGAGCGCGACTGCCGGTTCGTCCCAGTGCAGGACCCGGTCGGCCTTGTCAATCTTGTGCGCGTAGCACATCAGCTTTGGATCCTGCTCTCGTGCAACGGCTCGCGCGGCCAGGGTTTGTGCGATCCCTTCCTGCAGCGCTTCGGCGCCGAGGCTGGCAAGCAGTTGTTCCAGCGATCCGGTGGTGGCCGAGGGTTCGATTGGCAGGCGCCGCTGCAATATGATCGGGCCGGCATCAAGTGCGGCGACAATACGCATGATGCTGATGCCCGTTTCAGAGTCACCCGCCAATAGGGCGCGCTGAATCGGAGCCGCACCGCGCCAACGCGGCAGCAGCGAGGCGTGCACGTTCAGACAGCCAAGACGGGGTGCGTCAAGCACGGCTTGCGGCAACAGCAGGCCGTAAGCGGCAACGATGAGCAGGTCAGGGCGGAACGAGGCGAACTCGGACAGCACGGCGGGATCCCGCAATCCGTCCGGCTGCAACACCTTGACCGAGTGGGCCAACGCGAGTTGTTTGACCGGGCAGGAATGCGGCTGGCGGCCACGTCCCGCGGGCCGATCCGGCTGAGTATATACCGCGATGACTTCGTGGCCGGAGCCACGGAGCAGCGTATCCAGGATGGCCGCGGCGAATTCGGTTGTTCCCGCAAAAACGAGGCGCGCCGTGGTCACAGCGCGACGCGTTGCGCCTTTTCCAGTTTCTTGTGAATCCTGCCGCGCTTCAGGCGGGAGAGGTAATCGATGAACAACCGCCCCTCCAGATGATCCAACTCGTGTTGGATGCAGACCGCGAGCAAATCGTCCGCGGTGAGCGTGAATTCCCGCCCATTGCCGTCCTGTGCTCGGACCGTGACACGCTCCGCGCGTTCGACGAGTTCATACACTCCTGGTACCGACAGGCACCCTTCTTCGCGCTCCTCGACCCCCTCGCGGTGAATGATTTCAGGGTTGATTAGACATACCGGGGTGGTCCGATCGGCGGAAACATCAATGACGACAATCCGCCGATGCACGTCGACCTGGCTTGCAGCCAAGCCAATCCCCTGCGAGGCGTACATCGTTTCGAACATATCGCCTATCAGCGTGCGCAAATCAGCGTCGAACAGGTCGACTGGAGTCGCACGCTGGCGCAGGCGTGGATCGGGATAGTGCAGAACTTGCCGGATGGCCATTAAGGAGAACTGGTTTCGAGAGCGCGATTTCAGACCGAGAATAGCGGTAAGGCACTGATATTACAAGCGGATATCGGATCGGTAAGAGGCTGTTCGCGCCGCCATCGAGTCATTTTTGGAGGAATTGAAGCCACTTTTTGACGTTCAACGATGTTTTATTTGAACCAGTTTTTGCTAAACTGCATTAAGGAATTAGCGTAATGGCATAGATATGAAGAGAATTTTCGGGGTCTTGCTTGCGCTGCACATGGCGGCCGCCACGGCGGCGGATCAGCCGGTGGCCGTAAATCCCAACCATCCAGACAGCTATGTCGTTGTTCCAGGCGATACGTTGTGGGACATTTCCGGTCGGTTCCTCGCGCATCCTTGGCAATGGCCCGATATCTGGGAAGTCAATCCGCAAATCAAGGATCCGCACTGGATTTACCCTGGCGACGTGATCACGCTGAGTTATCGTAACGGCCGGCCGGTCCTTGGCCTGAGCCGAGGTCGCGACGTCAAGTTATCTCCGTCGATCCGCAGCTATGGGCGCGAGCAGGCGATACCACCGATTCCACTGGATGCGATTCGGCAGTTTCTTACCCAGCCGCTGGTTGTGACCGAGGATGAATTGCGTGCGGCGCCCTATGTGGTGGCGCATGAAGAGGAACGACTAATTGCGGGAGCCGCTAATCGCACCTACATCCGCGGCCTGGCTGCACCGCAGTCGAACCGATATTCGCTGTATCGTCAGGGGATTGCGTACCGCGATCCCGACCATGGCAACGAAGTAATCGGCTTTGAGGCGCTGCATGTGGGTGACATCTCACTCGAAAGTTTCGGGGACCCGGCCGTTGCCGTGATCATCCGGTCGAGCCGCGAGGTCCTTGCAGGTGACCGCTTACTGCCACACGAAGCCGAAGAGTTTCTCGAATTCGTGCCGCGCCCCCCGCAGGGGCCGGTCGATGGCGCCATCATCGCCGTGGTCGATGGCGTCACACAAATTGGCCAGTACCATGTCGTGGTGCTGAATCTGGGTATGCGCGACAACGTCGGTCCCGGCACCGTGCTGGCGATTTATCAATCGGGCCGCGTTGTTCGTGACTTGGTTGGAAACCAAATCGCGCAAGCAAGCAGCGACGGCAGCAAGGCCATCGACGTCACCGCTGGAACGGTACAACTGCCGGAGGAACGCGCCGGCGAACTGATGGTGTTCCGGTCTTTTGATCGCGTCAGTTTCGCGTTGGTGATGAATACGCAGCGTGCGGTGCACGTTCTGGATCGGGTTCGTAATCCATAACAAGCCCGCTGCCACGGGCGAATCTTCAGGCTGCGCGAGCGCGCCATTCATGGCACGAGGGCGCTTTGCCCTTTTGCAACTTCCTTGAATCCCTTTAACTGCTGTCGTACCGGCTCCGTACAATCAGGCGGCGCCGAAGCAGGTCGCTTGGTGGTGGGCTAACCGCAGCAGGATCCCCAGAAGCATCAAAATCACGATATCATTTTGGCTATGGGCCAGGGACCGGACCAAACCGAATTGCGATTTCGTGTCGCATTGCATGCGATTTCAGGGATTGGACCTCGCCGCTTTCTTTCGCTTCTCGAACGTTTTGGTTCTGCTCGCGAGGTGATCCGCGCGGCTGCCGGGCCCCGCGCCACCTGGTTGCCGGAGGAAGTCCAACAGGCGTTGAGAAACCCGGACTGGAATGCGGCAGATCGGGCTTGCGCGTTTGCCGCACAACCGGGTTGCGCGATCGTACCGCATGATGCGTCTGCCTATCCGCCGCTGCTTGCGACGATTTCCGACCCCCCGCCACTGTTGTTTGTTCGTGGCGACTTGGCGAAGCTCAGCGCCACGCAGATGGCCATTGTCGGGAGCCGCACGGCGACATTGGCGGGGCGGCATCATGCTCGACGTTTTGCCGCCGAGCTTGCTCATGTGGGTCTGGTGGTTACCAGCGGACTTGCGTATGGCGTTGATGCCGAAGCACATCGCGGCGCGCTGGAACGAGGCGCCACGATCGCCGTGCTCGGCAGCGGCATTGACCGAATATACCCTGACAAGCACATGGAACTGGCGGGATCCATTATCGCCAAAGGTGGGGCTTTGGTTTCGGAACTGCCACTGGCCGCCGCGCCCACCGCGCCGAATTTCCCGCGGCGGAATCGGATCATCAGCGGCTTGAGCGCGGGGGTGCTGGTCATCGAGGCCAGGACCCGCAGCGGATCCCTGCTCACGGCGCGGCACGCGCTGGAACAGGGTCGAGAAGTATTTGCGTTACCTGGATCGATCGACAACCCCTGTGCGCAGGGCTGCAATGAATTGATCCAGCAGGGCGCCAAACTCGTGTGCCGGACTCAGGATATTCTCGACGAGTTGGTCCCCTATATCGGCCAGAGAACTTGGCAAGCGATGCCGGATGTTGCCGTGTCGCAGAACCCTGGTGAGCCATTGTCGCAGCCGGTGATCAAGGTACTGAGCTACCTGAACGACGAGCCCGTTTCTCTGGATATGCTAGTCGACCGGAGCGGATTGACGGTATCTGAGGTTTCCTCCATGCTGTCTTTATTGGAACTGGCTGGCCAAGTTGAAGTACGACCGGGCGGCTTGTATCTCAGATGTCCCGGCTGATCGCCGGTAGTACACGGCGGAGCTCCTTTAATGCGGTTTCCCGCTGTGCCATGGCCAACCTGGCGCTAAGAAATCCTTGTGTTTTCGGCGGCTTGCGCCAAGCTCCGATGGAGAATGAATTGAAAAACTCGATAATCGATATCCTAATCTACCTTTTCGAGAATCAGCTGGACGAGGAAATCGATCTCGATACCGAGCGCGACCGGATCAAGGCTGAGTTGCGCGATGCCGGTTTCGACCCGGGCCAAGTCACTCGTGCACTTGATTGGTTGCAGGAACTGGCGGAAACCAGTGAGCGCGAAGCTCCCGCGCGGACGATGCGTGGCTCAATGCGCCTCTATACTTCCGATGAGGAGCGGATCCTCGACGCGGAATGCCGCGGCCTGTTGTATTTCTTGGAACATCTGGGTGTTCTTGATGGCGACAGCCGTGAACGCGTGATCGATCGCGTGATGGCTCTCGATGCCGAGATCGATATTGAGCACCTCAAATGGATAGTCCTGATGGTGTTGTTCAATCGGCCGGGCCTCGACCAGTCGTTCTTCTGGATCGAAGACCTGGTGATGAGTGAATTGAGCGGAATGGTGCATTGAGCAAGAATTTGCTGATCGTGGAATCGCCAGCCAAGGCGAGCACGATAAAAAAATACCTGGGTGGCGATTTTGATGTACTTGCATCCTACGGCCACGTTCGAGACTTGATCGCCAAGGAAGGCGCCGTTGATCCGGATTGCAGTTTCCGGATGCGGTACGAGCTTATCGACAAGAACGTCAAGCACGTTAACGCCATCGCCAAAGCAGTCGCCAAGGCCGAAGCGATCTTTCTCGCGACCGACCTTGATCGCGAGGGAGAGGCCATCTCATGGCACCTTTCCGAGATCCTGAATGAGCGTGGCGTGCTCGATGCCAAACCAATCTACCGCGTGGTCTTCAACGAGATTACGGAACGCGCCATCAAGGAAGCGATATCGCATCCGCGCAGTATTTCGACGGCGCTGGTCAATGCGCAGCAGGCACGGCGGGCGCTAGACTACTTGGTCGGATTCAATCTGTCGCCGCTGCTATGGAAAAAGATCAAACGCGGTCTTTCTGCAGGGCGCGTGCAAAGCCCGGCGCTGCGCCTAATCTGCGAGCGTGAGCAGGAAATCGAGAGCTTCATCAGTCGCGAGTATTGGACGATCGAAGCCGATGCGCAGGTGGAGGGTGGTGAATTCGTTGCCGCGCTTACGGAGTTCGAGCAGGAAAAAATCAAGCAATTCACGATAGGTGACGAAGCCCGGGCGTTGCACGTGCGGGGAGAACTGCTTCGCACCGGTGCGGGAGCGTTGCGGGTTCAGTCCGTGGAAACCCGAGAGCGGCGCCGGAATCCCGCGCCACCGTTCATCACCTCAACGCTGCAACAGGAAGGCGTGCGCAAACTTGGGTTCACCGCGAGTCGCACGATGCGTGTCGCGCAGCAGTTATACGAAGGTGTCAGCACAGCTCTAGGCTCGACCGGGTTAATCACCTACATGCGTACCGATTCGGTAAGTTTATCGACCGAAGCCGTAGAGGAAATCCGGGTCTTCGTCCGTGACCGGTACGGACTGGATCATGTGCCGCGCACGCCACGCGTGTTCAAGACCAATTCGAAGAATGCTCAGGAAGCGCACGAAGCGATCCGACCGACGCGAATAGCGCAAACGCCGGCCGACCTCGCGCCTTATCTCAACGCCGAACAGTTGAAGCTGTATGACCTCATTTGGAAGAGGACCGTCGCCTGCCAGATGAACCAAGCGGTGATTGATACCGTCAGTGCCAATTTGGCCTGTGGCGATAATGGTGTGTTTCGTGCCAGCGGCTCAACGATCCGCGAACCGGGCTTCATGGCAGTCTATCTTGAGGATACCGATGACGGTGGACGAGAGCCCGATGGAGGCAAGCTGCCACCACTGGTTGAAGGCCAGACGGTCACGCTGAACGGTATCCGCGCAGAGCAGCATTTCACCGAGCCGCCGCCGCGTTATTCAGAGGCATCGTTGGTGAAATCGCTCGAGGAATATGGCATTGGCAGACCTTCTACCTATGCCGCGATCATCTCGACCTTGCAGCAACGCGAATATGTCGAGCTTGAAAGGAAGCGGTTTCGGCCGACCGACATCGGCCGTATCGTCAACGCATTTCTCACCAGCCATTTTGATCAATATGTCGACTACGAGTTCACCGCGCGTCTGGAAGACGAACTTGATGCGATTTCCCGCGGCGAGAAGGACTGGATTCCGGTGCTCGATGATTTCTGGCGGCCGTTCAGCGAACGTATCCGCGACAAGGAGAGTTCGGTAACCCGGCAGGAGGCCACGCAGGCGCGCCAGTTGGGTCAAGATCCCGTTTCGGGTAAGCCGGTATCGGTGCGGATGGGTCGCTTTGGGCCCTATGTTGCGATCGGTAGCCCGGAAGACAAGGAAAAACCTCGGTTCTACGGCCTCAAACCTGGCCAGAGACTCGACACGCTGACTCTGGACGAAGCGCTCGATCTAACGAAACTGCCGCGTGACCTTGGCGACACCGAGGATGGCATGGCGGTTTCCGCGAATATCGGACGATTTGGTCCCTACGTGAAGTACGGCAGCAAGTACGTGTCGCTGCCGAAGGACGATGACCCCTATACCATCACGCTATCCCGAGCGCTGCAATTGATCGAGGAGAAGCGAGCGGCTGATGCCGCGAAGCAGTTGCGTGTATTTTCTGGCAGCGATGTTCGTGTATTGCGCGGCCGCTTTGGACCCTATGTCACCGACGGCAAGAAGAACGCCCGTATTCCAAAGGATCGCGCGCCGGAGGACCTGACGCTCGAAGATTGTGAGCGCTTGATTGCCGAAGCGCCGGAGAAGGCGAAAGGACGCTTTCGCAAACGCACCAAGTAATTTGAGGAACAAAACCCCATGACCGGAACACGATTCGTCGCGATTCTCTGCGGTTCCACCTCGGATCTTGCGACGATGCAGGCAACCGTGGCCGTGTTGGATAGGTTTGGGATAGTGAACGAATTGCAGGTCCGCTCGGCCCACCGGACACCGGAGGCGACGCGGGAGTATGTACGCGATGCGGAACGGCGGGGCTGCGCCGTCTTCATCGCCGCCGCGGGATTGGCCGCTCATCTCGCCGGCGCGATTGCTGCACAAACCACGCGACCGGTTATCGGCGTGCCGCTTGACGCCGGGCCGTTGCACGGCTTTGATGCATTGTTGTCGACAGTCCAGATGCCCGGAGGGATTCCGGTGGCAACAGTTGCCATCGGTAAAGCCGGGGCGACCAATGCCGGATATCTCGCCGCACAAATCATGGCACTTGTTGAGCCAGGACTGGCGGAACGGCTCGCGGGGGACCGCACCCAGCAGGCCACAAATATCCTGAGCCAGACCATTTCGAACTGACCCATGGTGGTGTCGAGCGAGTGGCGCTTGCGTCTAGCCAGGCGTCACGTCAGGTCGGGCGGAATCATCGCCTATCCCACCGAAGGCGTTTTCGGCATCGGTTGCGACCCATTGCAAGAGGCGGCGGTACTGCGGTTGCTCTCGCTGAAACAGCGCGATTGGCGGCAAGGTTTGATCATTATTGGCGCAGAATTGGACCAGTTGTGGTGTTTCATTGGCAGCCGGGACCCAAATCTGCTTCACCGGCTGAAGTCGTCTTGGCCCGGTCCGGTTACTTGGCTGGTCCCGGCATCGCCGGCGACGCCAAAATGGCTCACAGGAGGACGCACGACCATTGCCTTGCGCGTGCCGGGTCACGAGTTGGCAAGGAACTTGTGCCGTTGCTGCGGCCCCTTGGTCTCGACCAGCGCCAACCTTCATGCACGGCCGCCAGCCCGAACGGCACTCGGCGTCCGCAAGAATCTTGGCAGGATGATCGATTATCTGGTTCCCGGTGAGATCGGTGATCGTCAGGGTCCGAGCGATATTCGAGATGCATTAACGGGCGCTGTACTTCGCCGATGAATCGTAGCGCCGGCCTTGATCCGTAGCCCAGTTACATCGTGACAGTTTTGGCAGGCACGCAATCGTCATTGACAATACTATTGAAATTTCAGAGAATTTCGCGCTTCGTTAGGAGGGGTACCCAAGTGGTCAACGGGAGCAGACTGTAAATCTGCCGGCGAGAGCCTTCGTAGGTTCAAATCCTACCCCCTCCACCAGGGTTGCTCGTGTCCAGGATCCGCGCGGTAGGGCGGCACGGGTACAGCGTCCGGTCGCGAGCCGGGCAAGAATTGGACGACTTGCAGACAGTCAGCAGGCAGGCATGTAGCCAAGGCGAGGGTTGCATAGCGAGCGCGGCGAAAGTACGGCATGGCGGGTGTAGTTCAACGGTAGAACCTCAGCCTTCCAAGCTGATGACGTGGGTTCGATTCCCATCACCCGCTCCAGAGTCCGTGGAAGCTCATGCGGCGTTGTCGGGGGGGTGCTGGCCG
Source organism: Gammaproteobacteria bacterium (assembly GCA_020845935.1). GTDB lineage: Bacteria > Pseudomonadota > Gammaproteobacteria > JADLEV01. Next base: position 324 of record JADLEV010000032.1, on the reverse strand, counting down.
GTAATGACGGCTAGCGGAACCGGATCGATATGGATCAACCCTCGGAGTCGTGCCTGACAAGACCGGGTTTCGGCCCATATAGCTCAGTCGGTAGAGCACTCCCTTGGTAAGGGAGAGGTCACCGGTTCAAATCCGGTTATGGGCTCCAAAACTGATAGGCGTACACGAATAATTTCACCAGTCACTAAGTGAGGAACAAGCCATGTCCAAGGCGAAATTTGAGCGGAAGAAGCCACATGTGAACGTAGGCACGATAGGTCACGTGGACCATGGCAAGACGACGCTGACAGCGGCGCTGACGAAAGTGAGCGCGGGCAGGTTTGG
>JADLEV010000031.1 GCA_020845935.1 Gammaproteobacteria bacterium | reverse complement strand
CTCGGCAACGGCAACATCAACGTCATCGGCACCGACCCGGAGCGGCATCCGGAGCACGCCTTCAAGGTGGTGCGGGTCCTGCAAGGCCAGGGCGGCGGTTCGCTGTTCGTCAAATCGCACCCGAAATCGAAGAATCTCTGGGTCGATTCGCCGTTCAATCCGGAACAGAAGATCAGTCAATCGGTCGCGGTGTTCGACATCGACAGGCTCGATGCGGGATTCGAGGTACTGCCGATCGGCGATTGGGCGGATCTGGGCCCGGGGGCGAAGCGCATCGTGCAACCCGAGTACAACAAGGATGGAAACGAAGTCTGGTTCTCGGTCTGGAGCGGCATGAAGGAGCAATCGGCGATCGTCGTGGTCGACGACAAGACGCGCAAGCTGAAGGCGGTCATCAAGGACGAGCGGATCATCACGCCAACCGGAAAGTTCAATAACTACAACACGCGCCGGGACATCTACTGACCGGACGCGTCGCTGCCTGCGTTGTAGCATTTCCCGGGTCCGCCCCCACCCCCGAAGGCGGACCCGGATCTTATTTAGTGCCGAGCGCGGCAGGATGCCGCGCCGCTGGCTATACTTCGGTCAGGTTCATCCGGCGCGAGGGCACCCCAATGGCACGGCTCGACTGGAACACGGCGTACGTAACGGGGCTGGCGGCCCTCGACTATGAACACGGCCTGCTGCTCGACACGGTCAATGCGACCTGCGCGAGGGTCCGGGCCGCGGCTTGCGATGACGAAATCGCGGACTCGCTGGCGGACCTGTACGAGCGGGTCTGCGCGCATCTGGCGCTCGAGGAGAGTCTGATGCGGGAAGCGAGAGACCCCTGGTACGCGGTGCACAGGGCGGATCATGAACGGCTTGCGGATACGATGCGTGACATCATGGACGCCTTCGACGAAGGCGTCTGCGGGCATTGCGACAAGCGGCTGGACGAATGCCTGGTGATCTGGTTCGACCAGCACTTCCGGTCGATTGATGGCGGTGTCCGCAGCGACCGGCTGACGTTCGAACAAGTGCTGCGCTTGCGCTGACTGCAGCAGCTGGAAAAACGCCGTGGGTGCGCCCGAGGGCACACACCACGGCGTGGCGTCAGCCCCTCAGCTAACTCTGACGGTACGCCATCCTTCGGCGTACGTTTCACGTGCGACCCGGGAATCCGGTACCGGGCTGACGACCGTGCGGATCTCGATCGCTTGGTGTCTTTCGACGGTGGTTTTGGCGGTGCCGCCGTTCTCCTCGCCCCAGACCAGCGTCAGCTCCGCGCCGACCGGGATCTCCGGATCGACAAAGCCGAGTGACAGCATCGAGCGCTCGTTGTAGCTGTAGCCGGAGAACATCGAGCAGCCGACGACCTTGCCCTGGTGCAGGACCTTGTCGTACGACGCCGAGGCGTAATTGGCCAGCGGCAGGTCGATATATTTGTAGTGATCGGCGCCCGGCTCGAACAGCGAGCGGAAGGCCTTGCCCACATCGTCGCCGTTCCAGGCGAAGGTCACCTTGCGGCGATGCGGCCGGTCGGCCATCTTTTCCAGCGCCTCGCGACCGATGAAGTCGTGATCGAACTTCACGAACGGGCCATAACCCAGCTCGTACGGCGTGGTGTAGTAATCCTCGATGCTCGACGACTTGAAGCTGCCGCCAAGCGAACCGGAACCCTCGTAGCTGGTCGCCGGAAGCCATTCACGGTAGGGCTTCATCTTCGCGCCGGTATAGACCGCAGGCAGCGGCGATGGAATCCAGCCGGATTCGAGCGTGTTGGTTGCGTAGGCGCGCGAGCCGACCAGGTGCAGACCAAATTCCTCGCCTGCTTCGGCGATGATCTGCCGGATTTCGTCGCCTTCCTCGTACGGGCCCCAGATTTCCAGCCCCGGTGCGCCGGCCATGCCGTGCCGCAACGCGCGCACGGTGCGGCCACCGATCTTGATGACATCCATGTTGAAGAACTTGATGTCGGCGATTGGGCCGCCGTTCAGCTTGCGGATCAGCTGTTCCGCGTTCGGCCCCTGAATCTGGAAGCGATAGCACTTGCGCACCACCGCCTTGCCCATCGGCCGCATCGGTGAGCGATCGTCCTTCGTCAGCTTGACGTCATAACCGCCGGTAGCGGCGTGGTACTCAATCCAATTTGCCGAGGGGGCACGCCCGACGTAGACCAATTGGTTCTGCGCCAGGTGAAACAGGATGCCGTCGCCAATGACGTAGCCATCGTGACTGCACGGCACGAACTGCTTGGCCTTGTTGACGGTGAATCCCTTGAAACTGTTGATGGCGAGGTGCGACAGCATCTTCAGTGCGTCCGGACCCTCGACGTACAGATCGACCATGTGATGCGACTGGTCGAACAGCACACAGGTCTCGCGCCACGCGCGTTGCTCATCTCGCCAGTTGGTGAATTCGGCGGGAACGACCGGATACACATATGCACCGACCTTCGAATTGCGCAGCATGTCGACCGGATTGCCGACCTTTTGCAATAAATCCTCCAAGCTTTGCCTGCTCATGGTTGTTGATCTCTCCTGCTCGTTGAATGCGGGTTTATGTCTATGGCGAAGCTATTCTATTCGCCATTTAAGACTTAGTCCAATTCCAAAACAGGCCCTTTACCGCCTTGGAACATGCTTGAATCGGCCCGTATGGTGCTCCGCGGCCGGTTGCGAGGCCGCCGCGCGGTAGTCTGGCACAACTGCTTGCGGCAACCGATCGCGTTTTCATGCCCCGTGCTGGCGTGTCCGCGCAGCAAGCGGAGATGCGCATACCGTGCCGGCGGTCGCGATTGTTGGAATGGCAAAAAACTTTTGGTAGAAAGCGCGGTCGCATCACGCATGCTTGCGGCCGGCACGGTCGCGGTTGGCTGGTAACGAGGAGGGAGTGACGGAATGATCAAAGCAGAAGCACTGAGTCGAACCTATGGTGATCTGGTCGCGGTCGACCAGGTGTCCTTCACCATCGGCAACGGCGAGATCGTCGGCCTGCTGGGCCACAACGGCGCTGGCAAGACGACCATCATGAAGATGCTGACCGGCTTCCTGGAACCGAGCAGCGGCACCGTCGTGGTCGATGGCTTCGACCCGAGCAGGCAACGCCAGCAGGTGCAGCAGCGCATCGGCTACCTGCCGGAAAACAACCCAATCTATCCGGAAATGTCGGTGCTCGACTATCTCGATTACGCGGCCGCGCTACACGGCGTCGCGCCGGAGGCGCGTACCGCGCGCATACGCGATGCCATCGAGCGTACCGAACTCACCTCGCGCGCGACCGCGCTGATCGGCACGCTGTCACGCGGCTATCGCCAGCGCGTCGGCGTTGCGCAGGCGATCCTGCATCAGCCGAAAGTGTTGATCCTCGACGAACCGACCAACGGTCTCGATCCGACCCAGGTCCAGCACATGCGTGAACTGATCCGCGCGCTGTCCCGCCAGGCAACGGTGATTCTTTCGACTCATATCCTGCAGGAAGTCCAGGCTATCTGCGATCGGGTGATCATCATTCGTGGTGGCCGGAAAGCGCTCGACGCGACCATGGCGGAGCTGCGCGCCGGCAAGCGCCTGCTGGTCTCGATCGATGCGGCGCCGGAGCGCGCGTTGCCACTGTTCCGCGCGGTCACCGGCGTCGATACCGTCGAGGCATTGGGCTCGGACGGCCCGCAGCAGCGTTATGCACTCGATCTGGCCGGCGGCCATGAACCGCTCGATGCCGCGCCGGTAATCGCCGCACGGATCGCCGCGGCCGGCGTGAAACTGTACGCGTTGACGCCGGAGACACGCGATCTGGAAACGATCTTCGGCCAGATTTCGGCGCAGGGGGGCCGTTAAGCCATGGACCAGACACTGCGCAGCGCCCGCAAGGAGTTCGCCGGCTTCT
>JADLEV010000030.1 GCA_020845935.1 Gammaproteobacteria bacterium | reverse complement strand
TCCAGACCTTTCGGATTCACAACGCCGCGAAGTGACGCCTCGACCATGTAAGCCGATCTGGACCGATCACCAGAACGTGTTGATCCGGATCGTCGTACATTGCTCTGGCACAAACTTGTCGTGTCCCAGAACATTATCTGTTCAGCGAACAGTTCAAGGACGGGACTCGACCGATGTTGACGAGAAAATCGCTTATGCCGGCAGTTGTCGCCATTGCTCTTGGCTGCACTGGACCCGGGCTTGCCGCAGAGCCGCATGCGCACGGAGACACGGCTGCTGCAGCCAAGATTCAGCTGAATCACGGCAAGAAATGGCAGACCGATGAAGCGCTGCGCCGCGGCATGAGCGAAATTCGCGCCGCAATGACGGAAGCATTGACGCCCATCCATCGGAACGCGTTCACGCCCGCGCAATACGATGCGCTGGCGGCCCGCACGCAGGCACAGATCGACTATGTGGTCAGCAACTGCAAGCTGCCTGAGGCGGCTGACCAGCAACTCCATATCGTGCTCGAGCAGATCATCGACGGCGTCGCCGAGATGAAGGCTGCAACCGGACGCGACCAGGGCGCGGTGAAGATCGTGCGGGCGCTCGCCGAGTACGGTGACTATTTTGATCACGCCGGCTGGCGACCGATGGTTGCTCCAACGCACGGCAAGTAGCTGCGACGATGCGGAGCCGGTCGAGCAATCCACGACGTGGCTAGTCAATGATGCCGAACTCCGCCACGGGCAGTATCCAGTAGACGAGTTCGGTCCCGGCGAACGAACCCCGAAGCCTGTCGAGCAAGCGGCCGGCGTCCGTTCCCGAGAGGATCACCCGCACGACAATCTGATCCGCGTGACCTTTCACACGCTCGGCGGCGCTGTGCAGCAGGACTCGGGGGCCGTGGCCCGCGGCATCCGATGCAGTGAATCCCGACACCAGGTCGGTCTGTTCGCTGAGATAATCGAACAGCTCGTCGCGCAGCTTGCGCGATGCAATCAGCGTGAGGCAGACGGGCGCGTTGGTCATGGGGCCACCTTGGCGGCGCTTCCGTAGCGGCGATACAGGATGGGCAGCAGGATCAGGGTCAGCAGGGTGGAGGACAACAGTCCGCCGATCACCACGATGGCAAGGGGGCGCTGCACCTCGGATCCCGGACCGGACGCAAACAGCAGCGGGATCAATCCAAGCGCCGTAATGCTGGCCGTCATCAGCACCGGCCGCAGCCTGCGCTGGGCGCCCTCGACGACGATGCGCTCGTTGCTCAGGCCATGGGTCCGGAGCTGGTTGAAATAGGAAACCAGCACCACGCCGTTGAGCACGGCGATGCCGAGCAATGCGATGAATCCGACCGACGCCGGAACCGACAGATATTCGCCGCTCAGGACCAGCGCGAAGACGCCGCCGATCAGCGCGAAGGGGATGTTGACCAGCACCAGCGCGGCCTGGCGTACCGAGCCGAAGGTGGTGAACAGCAGCACGAAGATCAGGCCGATCGCGACGGGCACGACGACGGACAGGCGCGCGGCGGCGCGCTGCTGGTTCTCGAACTGCCCGCCCCAGGTCAGCCGGTAGCCGTTCGGAAGCGGCAGCTCCGCGGCAACCTTCTGCCGGGCCTCGTCGACGAAGCCGACCATGTCGCGGCCCCTGACGTTGGCGCGGACCACGCTCATGCGGTTGCCGTCCTCGCGGTCGATCTTGACCGGGCCGTCGATACGCTGGATTCGCGCGACCTGCGACAACGCGACATGCTGCCCGGAGGCGAGCGTCAGCGGCAGGCTTGCGAGCAGCGTCGGCGCTTCCCGCGTCATCTCGCCGCCGCGAACCAGGATCGGCGTACGACGGCCTTCCTCGAGCGCCGTCCCGATGGTTCTGCCCTCGATCTGGGTACGCAGCGAACTGCCGATGGAATCGACGCTCAGGCCGAGGCGGCCGGCTTCCATCCGGTTGACGGCGACGGTGTAGTACTGGGCGCCCTCGTTGAGTGTGGTGTAGACGTCCTCGGCGCCGTCGATGCCCGACAGGATGGCCGACAGCCTTCCGGCGATCTCGTTGAGCCTGGCGATATCGGGACCGAAGATCTTGACCGCCACGTCGCCGCGCACCCCGCTGATCATTTCCTGCACGCGCATGTCGATCGGTTGGGTGAAACCGAGCGAGATGCCGGGAAAGCCGGCGAGCACCTCGCGAAGTTTCTGCAGCAGGGCTTCGCGATCCCCGGTTTGTCGCTCCGCGGGCGGCTTGAGCACGAGGAACGTGTCGGTCTGGTTGGGTCCCATGGGATCGAGGCCGAGCTCGTCCGATCCGGTGCGGGCGATGATGCCGGCAACGTCGGGCACCTTCAGCAGCGCGGTTTGCAGCCTGGTGTTGATGGCGATCGACTCGTCGAGGTTGACGGAGGGAAGCGTCTCGACGCTGACGATGACGTCGCCTTCGTCCATGGTCGGCATGAAGGTCTTGCCCAGCCTCGTATAGGCGAAGCCCGCAGCGACGAGGCAGACCAAGGCGGCGGCAATTACCTTGCGCTCGTTGTTCAACGCCCATTCCAGGGCGGGCGCGTATGCCCGCTGCGCCGCGCGCACCAGCAGGGGGTCGCGGTGCGACGCCGACTTGAGTACGAAGGAGGTTGCAACGGGAATGACGGTAAGCGCGAGCAGCAGCGAGCCGGCCAGCGCGAAAATGATCGCGAGCGCGACGGGAATGAACAGCTTTCCCTCCAGCCCCTGCAAGGTCAGCAGCGGCACGAACACGATGATGATGATGAGAACGCCAGAGGCGACCGGCTGCAAGACTTCGCAGACCGAGCGGAATACGAGGTGAAGCAAGGGCGTGGCCCTTGCGGAATCGTGCCTGGCGAGGTTGCCGACGATGTTCTCGACCACGACCACCAGTGCATCGATCAGCATGCCGATCGCGATCGCAAGGCCGCCGAGGCTCATCAGGTTGGCCGACATCCCCACGGCGCGCATCACCATCAGCGCGATGACGATGGCCAGAGGCAGGCTGAGCGCGATCACCAGCGAGGCGCGCCAGTTGCCGAGGAACAGCAGCAGCAGCACGATCACGAGCACGGTGGCTTCGGCGAGCGCCCGCACCACGGTGCCGACGGCGCGGCTGACCAGGTGGCTGCGGTCGTAGAAAACGTTGATCGCGACGCTCTTGGGCAGGGTGGGCTGCAGCTCCGCAAGGCGGGCCCGAACGTCACGGACCAGCTGGCCGGCATTGGCGCCGCGCAGGCCGAGCACCAGCCCTTCCACCGTCTCGCCGCGGCCGTCCGCCGTTACCGCGCCATAGCGGGTCAGCGCGCCGACCTTGACGCGGGCGACGTCGTTGACCCGGATCGGGATGCCGTCGCGGGTGTCGACGACGATCGCCCTGATATCGTCGATGCCGCGGATGCTGCCTTCGATGCGCACCAGCGCGCTGTCTTCGCCCTGGTTGACGCGGCCCGCGCCGTCGTTGCGGCTGTTGGCCTCGATGGCGCGACGGAACAGGTCGTAGGAAATGCCGCGCGCGGCCAGCGCGTCGTTGCGCGGCACGATCTCGAAAGCGCGGACATGGCCTCCGAGCGCGTTGACGTCGGCGACGCCGGGAACGGTCCTCAGGGCGGGGCGTATCACCCAGTCGAGCAACGTGCGCCGCTCGGCCAGCGACAGCTCGGGACTGTCGATCGTGAACATGAACATCTCGCCAAGGG
>JADLEV010000029.1 GCA_020845935.1 Gammaproteobacteria bacterium | reverse complement strand
CACTCCAGCTCGACGATTCCAAGGTCCATAGTCACGACAGCATGGGTTGGGTGTTGTACCGAATGGGCCGCCTCCAGTAGGCTTCGGATTATCTGAAGAAGGCACGCGAGATACGCGACGACCCCGAGGTCGCCGTGCATCTGGGTGAAGTGCTGTGGGCAATGGGCGACAAAGACGGTGCGCGTACGGTGTTGGACGGGGCCTTGCAGACGAGTCCAGACGACCGCAAGCTGTTGGATGCCATAGAGCGTCTAGGGCAGTGACTCGAGTTTCCACGTTGCCTCTGGCGCTGTTGTTGGCGCTGACGGCCGGCTGTGCATTGCAGCCGCCTCGCCCGCCGGGCACAAGCGAGCCGGACCGAACCGCGCGATGGCAGCGCCAGGTCGCCGAGGTTGGTGCACTCGAACAATGGATCGCGGTTGGTCGCGTTTCGATTCGTCAGGGTCGGCAAGGCTGGAATGCCGGGCTGCAGTGGGCCCAGACCGGAACCGGTTTCCGCTTGCGGATCATGGCGCCGCTGGCGCAGGGCACCTGGCAAATCGAAGGCAGCGCGGAAGCCGTGGCGATGACCACGCCGCAACAGGAATACCTGCTGGCGGCTGACGTCGAAACCCTGCTCCAGACGCAGCTTGGCTGGAGCCTGCCGGTCGACGGTGTGCGTTATTGGCTCACCGGAATTCCCGATCCGGCGCGATCCTATGAGCTGTTGCGGTTGAACGACGAGGGTCTGTTGCAGGAGCTTGAGCAAGGCGACTGGCACATCGTCGTGCAGGAGTATCAGACTGCCTGCCAGTACCTGCTGCCGCGGCGGCTGACGCTGGAGCGCACCGACCTGAGCTTGCGGCTGGCCGTGACGCAGTGGCAGGTTCCGTAAGGAACGCCCTGAACATCAATGAAACTGGTTGACCGGCACCGGCGGCCCTGAGCGAGTTCGTTGCATGCCAACACAGTGGCCGGCGCCGGCCAAGATCAACCTGTTCCTGAACATCGTCGGCCGCCGTGCCGATGGCTATCACAACCTGCAGACGGTGTTTCAGTTTCTGGATCTGGCCGACACGATCACGCTCATACCACGTGACGACGACATCAGGCGCCTGAACGGCCCGCCAGGCGTGCTGCCGGAACAGGATCTGATGATTCGAGCGGCCCGGTTGCTGCGCCAGCACACCGGCGTGGTCCGCGGGATCGATATTTCCATCGATAAACGAATCCCGATGGGTGGCGGGTTGGGCGGCGGCAGCTCGGACGCGGCAACCGTACTGGTTGCGCTGAACCGGATCTGGAACCTGGGTTTGGCGGTTGCCGATCTGGCGGCGCTGGGACTGACGCTTGGTGCCGATGTGCCGGTGTTCGTCCACGGCCACGCGGCCTTCGCCGAGGGTGTCGGCGAACTGTTGACCCCGTGCGATCCGCCCGAACTGGAAGCACTCGTGGTGTTTCCCGAATGTGCCGTTGCGACCGGGCCGATTTTCGCCCAGCCGGATTTGACACGCGATACCCCACCAATCAGAATGCACGCCTTTTCGGAGTTGGGCTACAACAACGACTGCGAAGCGGTAGTCAGGCGGCTGTACCCGGAGGTCGATCGCCTGCTCCGATGGCTGGGGCAATTTGGCCAGGCCCGCCTGACCGGAACCGGCGCTTGTGGCTACCTGCTGTCCGATGATGCCGCGCGGCTGCGGCGGATCCAGCAACAGGTGCCCGAACGCTGGTCTTCCTTCGTCACGCGGACGCTGAACCTATCGCCGCTGGCTGGCGTTGCGCCGGCAGGCTGACCGCGATGACGGTGACCGAAAAATGGAACCGCGCGGAACGATAACTCACTGGGGTGTAGCCAAGCGGTAAGGCACGGGGTTTTGATCCCCGCATTCCCAGGTTCGAATCCTGGCACCCCAGCCATATTTCCTCGCGCCGCCGGATCGGAACGGTATGAACAAATCGACAATGCTCTTTACCGGCAATGCCAACCGGCCGCTGGCGTGCCAGATCGCGCATTATCTGCAGATCCCGCTGGGCAAGGCGACCGTCGGCCGTTTCAGCGATGGCGAGGTCATGGTCGAGATCGAGGAGAACGTCCGCAACCGCGACGTCTTCGTCATCCAGTCGACCTGTGCGCCGCCGAATGACACCCTGATGGAATTGGTGGTGCTGATCGACGCGCTCAAGCGTGCCTCGGTCGCGTCGATCACCGCGGTGATTCCGTATCTCGGCTATTCCCGCCAGGACCGGCGGTCACGTTCGGCGCGCGTGCCGATCTCGGCCAAGGTGGTCGCCAACATGATCGCCAGCGTCGGTACCGATCGCGTGCTGACGGTCGATCTGCACGCCGATCAGATCCAGGGCTTCTTCGATATGCCGCTGGACAATGTGTATGCCTCGCCGGTGTTGCTCGGCGACATTTGGAAGCACCACTACCCCAGGCTGGTGGTCGTCTCGCCGGATGTCGGTGGTGTCGTGCGTGCCCGCGCGCTGGCACGGCGGCTCGATGACGCCGGGCTGGCGATCATCGACAAGCGGCGGCCACGGGCGAACGAGGCCGAGGTGATGAACATCATCGGCGACGTCAATGGCCGTACCTGCGTGCTGATCGACGACATGGTCGATACCGCCGGCACGCTGTGCCAGGCGGCCGGCGCATTGAAACAGCGCGGCGCACTTGCGGTTGTCGCCTACATCACGCACGCGGTCCTCTCCGGCAAGGCGGTCGAGCGCATCAGCGCCTCGGAACTCGATCAGTTGATCGTCACCGATACCATCCCGCTGTCGGCCGCGGCGCAGAATTGCGGCAGAATCCGCCAACTGTCGGTCGCGGAACTGCTGGCCGAAAGCATCAACCGAATCAGCGACGGCGAGTCGCTGAGTTCCATGTTCGTCGATTGAGGACATGGTGACTTTGCCGCGCCGCCTTGGTCGCGAGGGGTGCGGTGTTCATTGGCAATTGCAGGAGAAACAACGATGATCAGTTTTGATATCAGCGCCGAACGGCGCGTCGACACGGGCAAGGGTGCGAGCCGCCGCCTGCGTCACGCCGGCAAGGTGCCGGCAATTCTTTACGGCGCGGGCAAGGAACCGGCCAACATCCAGCTCGAACATGTTGATTTGCTGCACAAGTCCGAGCAGGAAGCGTTCTATTCGCACGTCCTGACGCTGCATCTCGACGGCGCGACGCAGCGCGTCGTGTTGAAGGACATGCAGCGCCATCCCTTTCGCCCCCTGATCACACATGTCGATCTGCAACGAGTTGCGGAAGACGCCATGCTGACGATGCGCGTGCCGATCCATTTCCTCAACGAGGACAAGTGCGTCGGCGTCAAGTTGGGCGGTGGCGCGATCAGCCACCAGATGAACGATGTCGAAGTGCTCTGCCTGCCGAAGGATCGGCCGGAATACATCGCCATCGATCTCACCGACATGAAACTTGGCGATACCGTCCATCTGGGCGAGATCACGCCGCCAGCCGGCGTGCAGTTCGCATCACTGGTCCATGGCGGCGATCCGATGCAGCCGATCGTGTCGGTGCAGGCCGCACGGGTCAGCGAAGCGGCCGATTCCGCCGCCGAAGGCGCGGCCCCGGCGGCACCGGCCGCCTGATCGGGCCAGGCCACGCCGGTGCGGGGTTCCGGAGCGGACCGCGCACCGGCGACATTCCTGCCCGGCAGTTGAATCGTCACCGCGAAACGAACGGCCATGTCCGTGGCGATGCATTTGATCGTCGGCCTTGGCAACCCCGGGCCGGGTTACGCCGAGACCCGGCACAACGCCGGTTTCTGGTTTCTCGATCGGCTCGCCGCCGTGCAGCAGGTCACCTTCCGGACCGAAGCGAAGTTTCGTGCCGATTCCGCCAGGACCAACATCGACGGTCATCCTTGCTGGTTGTTGAAACCGATGAACTACATGAATAACAGTGGCCAGGTTGCCGGTGCGTTCGCCCGCTACCACGGCATCGCCCCCGGCAATGTCCTGGTGGCGCATGATGAACTCGACCTCGAGGTGGGCGTCGTGCGCCTCAAGATTGGCGGCGGCGCCGGCGGTCACAATGGCCTCAAGGATCTGATCGCGCAACTGGGCGGGGATTTCCTGCGGTTGCGTTTCGGCATCGCCCATCCCGGCGATCGTCGCGACGTGATCGACTACGTGCTGCGCGCGCCAAGCCGTGACGACAGGATTTCGATCGATGCGGCGATCGACCGCGCGCTTGATCAGATCGGCTCGATCGTCTCCGGTCGGGCCGAGAACGCGATGAACGCGCTCAACGCGCGGCGCAACGTGGCGTCGGACTGATGGGTTTTCGCTGCGGTATCGTCGGTCTGCCGAACGTCGGCAAGTCCTCGTTGTTCAATGCCCTGACCCGCGCCGGCATCGCCGCGGAGAACTATCCGTTTTGCACCATCGACCCGAATGTTGGCGTCGTGCCGGTGCCGGATCCGCGCCTGGACGCCATCGCCGCGATCGTCCAGTCGAAACAGATCGTGCCGACGCACATGGAATTCGTCGACATCGCCGGACTGGTCGCGGGTGCCTCCAAGGGTGAAGGGCTGGGCAACCAGTTCCTTGCGCATATCCGCGAGACCCAGGCGATCGCGCACGTCGTGCGCTGTTTCCAGGACGACAATGTCATTCATGTCAGTGGTCGGGTTGCGCCGCTCGAAGACATCGGCGTGATCCAGACCGAACTCGCGCTGGCCGATCTCGATGCGGTCGGCCGCGCGCTCGATCGCGAATCGCGGCGCATCAAGTCGGGGGACAAGGAAGCGCGCGACAAGACCGAGATCTACACGCAGTTGCACGGCTGGCTGAATGCCGGCAATCCGGCCCGCACCTTCGCGGCCGACGATCGGGCGCGCGCCCTGGTCGCGCCGCTGAACCTGTTGACCGCCAAGCCGGTGGTCTACGTCGCCAACGTAGGCGAAAGCGATCTCGGCGGCAACGCGCTGAGCGCCGCGGTCGCGGCGTTCGCGGCAACCGAGGAAGCGCAATGCGTGGTGCTCTGCGCCGCGCTCGAAGCCGAGCTGGCCGGCCTCGATGCCGAAGATCAGCGCGTCTTCCTGCACGACCTCGGGCTCGAGGAGCCGGGTCTGAACCGGCTGATCCGGGCCGGCTATCAACTGCTCGGCCTGCAAACCTTCTTCACCGCCGGTCCGAAGGAGTGTCGCGCCTGGACCTGCGGCAGAAACACCCGCGCCCCGGCCGCAGCCGGCGTGATCCACACCGACTTCGAACGCGGCTTCATCCGCGCCGAAGTGATCGGCTACGACGACTTCATCCGCTGCCGCGGCGAAGCCGGTGCTCGTGATGCCGGCGCCTGGCGGCTTGAAGGCAAGGATTACGTACTGCACGACGGCGACGTCGTGCACTTCCGTTTCAACGTCTGAATTACCGGCACAGTTCACTCGTTCCGGGGCGATATCCGATGCAGAAACCAGCGCCGCCCTGCAGTGCGCGGGTGGCGGCAATGCGGACGTCGATCAGGCGATGGTCCATATCCGTCAGCTGTCCGGTGGTCGCATGGAGAGATCGCCGCGCTGCCCCATTGCGGCGGTCGGCTTAACCGCGTTCGACGCGCCCTTCCAGCCGCAATATCGCGAGCCACTCGGTTTCGCTCAGTGGGGTAATCGACAGCCGGTTGCCGCGGCGCAGGATCTGCAGGCCGTTGAGCTGCGGTTCGGCGCGCAGCGCGGCGAGCGGGATGAAGCGTTGCAGTTTGCGCTGATAGCGGACGTCGATCGCATACCAGCGCGGTGCGGCGGGATTGCTGTTCGGGTCGTAGCCCTCGTGCTGCGGATCGAAGGCGGTCGGATCGGGGTAACCGGCGCCGCGGATGCGCATGATGCCGGCGACGCCGGGATGATGACCGGAGTGGTAGAACAGCGCGTGATCGCCATCCTGCATCGTGTCGCGCAGGAAGTTGCGGACCTGGTAGTTGCGCACGCCATCCCAGCGGCCGATGCGGCGAGGTTCGTTTTTCAGGTCGTCGATGCTGTAGGTCTCTGGCTCGGACTTCATCAGCCAGTAACGCGGCGGCATGGCGCGGCGGTCAGATCGTGTTCGCTGCGGGCGTGATTCAGACCGGATTGAGATCGGCGATCGTCCATTGCCGGCCGCGCTGCAGCGCGTTGGCAATCTTGTCCTGGATGCGGCGCAGGCCATTGTCCATTTCGACCGCATCACGCTCGTGCCGCTGCCGGTAATCGAGGTACTCATGGGCGATGTTCAGCGCCGCCATCACGGCGATCTGCTCGCTGCCGATGACCTTGCCGCCATCGCGCAGCTCGACCATCTTGCGGTTCAGGAATTCGACCGCGCGCCGCAGCGATTCGCGTTCGTCCTCGGCACAGCCGACGGTGTAATCCTTGTCGAAGATGGTGATGTTGACCGGTTGCGCGCGGCCGTTCATTAGCGAGTCTCCATGGCTTTGAGACGCGCGATCATCGCCTCGACCCGACTGCGCGCCATTTCTGTTTTTTCGACCAGGGCAGCGCGTTCGGCCGCGAGGTGGGCCTGTTGCGCGCGCAAGGCTTCGTTCTCGGTGGCCAGGCTGTCGACCGTCTTGATTAGCGCATCGACTCTGGCTTCGAGCGCCGTCAGTTCGAGGCTGCCGGGCTTGTCGTTCATCGTCGAGTCTGGTCTCGTCTGGCGGAGCGGAATTGCGCGGCAAATATAGAGCGCGGCCCGGGAGGGGTCAACACGATGCTGTGGCACTGTGTCGTGGTCGACTCTCCTGGCCGCGTCGGGACGGTTGGTGCGACGCATGGGATAATGAGCGCCGGCTGAAAGGGGCAAGCGATGACTCTGGTCGATCCGCGACAACTGTACGAAGAAGTCGATGCCGCGTTGCGCGCGATCGACTGCGATCTTGGTGGTGCCGAATGCCATGGCATGCTGTGCGGCATGCTCTGCAACCCGGCCCCGTTCGAGCCGGGCGAATGGCTGCGGCAGGTCACTGGCCTGACCAGTCTGCAACCGCTGGGCAGCCAGGAATCGGGCCATGTGTTGTGGCGCCTGCTGCGCTACACGCAGCTGGGCATCGCCGCCGATGATTACACGTTCGCGTTGCTGCTCGCGCCTGAACGCGCCGCCAAGGCCGTTCGCATTCGCTCGTTCGGCGACTGGTGTCGCGGCTTCCTCTCGGGCTTCGGCCTCGCTGGTGTGACCGATCTCACCGAGTTGAGCGACGACAGCCGCGATTTCCTGCGCGATTTGTCGCAGATGGCGCGAGTCGATGAGGCCAGCGGCACCGGCGAGGACGGCGAGCTGGCACTGGCCGAACTCGTCGAATACGTCCGCATCGGCACGCTGCTGCTGCGCGAGGAAACCCGGTTCGACGACCGCGATCGGCCGGCCGAACCGGCGGTGCATTAGCGATGATCACGACTCGTGAATTTGCGCGCCGGCGCAAGCGATTGCTGGAGATCGTCGGTTCCGGCGGCATCGCCATTCAGACCACCGCGCCGGAGCGGTTGCGCAATGGTGATGTGCATTTTCCGTTTCGTGCCGACAGCGACTTTCACTATCTGACCGGGTTTCCGGAACCGGAAGCGGTGGCGGTATTCGTGCCGCACCGGCCGCAAGGGGAATTCCTGCTGTTCTGCCGCGAGCGCGATGCCGCTGCCGAAACCTGGCACGGCCGGCGCGCCGGACTCGAAGGCGCACGCGAGCGGTACGGCGCCGACGATGCCTTTCCGATCGGCGATCTCGACGAGATCGTCACCGGCCTCATCGAGGACAAGGAACGCATCTTCTACACGATGGGCCGCTATGCGGATTGGGATCGCCGTGTGCTGGGCTGGATCAGCGAGGTCGGCGCGCGCAAGCGCACCGGCGTGCACACGCCGGAGGAGATCATCTCTCTGGCGCATCACCTGCACGAGCTGCGGTTGTTCAAGGCGAAGGCGGAACTGCGGGCAATGCGCCATGCCGCCGCGGTCACGGTCGCGGCGCACCAGCGCGCGATGCGCGCCTGCCGGCCTGGTTTGTTCGAGTACCAGCTCGAAGCGGAATTGCTGCACGCCTATCACGCCGCCGGTTGTCGGGCGCCGGCCTATCCCGCGATCGTCGGTGGCGGCGCCAACGGCTGCATCCTGCATTACGTCGACAACGACATGCCGCTCGCCGATGGCGATCTGGTCCTGATCGATTCCGGCGCCGAATTCGAGTGCTATGCCGCAGACATCACGCGCACGTTCCCGGTGAACGGCCGCTTCAGCGCGGCGCAGCGCGAGGTCTATGAAGTCGTGCTCGAAGCGCAGCACGCGGCGATCGCGGCGGCAAAGCCGGGCAATCACTGGAACGATCCGCACGAAGCCGCGGTACGGGTCCTGACCAAGGGTCTGCTGGCGCTCGGCATCCTCAAGGGCCGGCTGCCGGCGTTGCTGAAACAGGAAGCCTACAAACCCTACTACATGCATCGCACCGGCCATTGGCTCGGGCTCGACGTGCACGACGTCGGCGATTACAAGATCGGAGGTGAATGGCGCGCGCTCGAACCGGGCATGGTGCTGACCATCGAGCCAGGTCTGTATCTGGCCGCGGGCAGCAAGGGTCTGGCGCGGCGCTGGTGGGATATCGGCGTGCGCATCGAGGACAACGTGCTGATCACACCGAGCGACAACGAGGTGCTGACCGGAGCATTGGCGAAGAGCGTCGCCGACATCGAAGCCCTGATGGCGGATCGGCCGGCCGGCTGAGGAATCGGCCATGACGCGGAGCGCCGCGGAATATGACTGTGTGATCGTAGGTGCCGGCCTGGTCGGCGCGACGCTGGCACTCGGTTGCGACGCGCTCGGTTTGCGCACGGCACTCATTGAATCGCGCGATCTGACCGCGCCGGCAACCGCCGGTGAAACGCGCGGCCTGGCGCTCGCGGTGACGAGTCAAAGGATCCTGCAAGGCCTGGCGGTGTGGCCCGACCTTGCAGCGGTGGTGACGCCCATCCGTCGCATCCATGTCTCCGACCGCGGCCATTTCGGTTTCTGCCGGTTCGCCGCCGCCGATCTCGGCCTCGATGCCCTGGGTCATGTCTGTCCCGCGGCGACCCTGGCGGAAGTGCTGCGGTGCCGTTTGCGCACGTTGACCCATGGCACATTGCGCAGCCCGGCGACCCTGACCGGGGTCGCGTCCGCCACGGACCGCATCACCGTGACGATTGCGACCGCAACCGGAAGCACGGAACTGACCGGCAGCCTGCTCATCGCCGCCGACGGCGTTGCGGCGCCGACCGCGGCGCTGCTCGGCATCACGCATCGGATCCATGACTATGGCCGCGACGCGATCGTCGCCAATGTCACCGTCGAGCGACCGCAACCGGATACCGCGTTCGAGCGCTTCACCGCTACCGGAGCGATCGCACTGCTGCCGTTGGGCGGCGCGCGTTATGTCTCGATCAGGACCCTGCCACGCGCCCTGGCGGATGCGGCGCTGGCCGTGTCCGCGATTGATTACGCCAGCGATCTGTCGCAGGCGTTCGGCACGCGGCTCGGCCGGATCGGCGACGTCGGGGCACGCCAGTCGTTTGCGCTGAAGCTGGTCCGGGCCGGCGCCTGTCCGATCCCGCGCGCGCTTGTCATCGGCAATGCCGCGACCGCGGTCAATCCGAACGCGGCGCAGGGTCTGAATCTGGGCCTGCGGGATGTCGCGGTGCTGATCGACGATCTTGCGGACGCCCGAGGCGCGGGTACCGATCCCGGCGCGCTGGCGGCGACTTTCGCCCGACGCCGCGAGCGGGATCGGGCACGGGTCGCGGCGTTCACCGACACGCTGGCGCAGCTGTTCACGAGCGAGGCGCCGCCGCTCGTTGCCGCACGCGATCTGGCGATGCTGACGCTGGATCTGCTGCCGCCGCTGAAGCGTGCCTTTCTGCGCCGCGCGACCGGGATCGGCGTCTGCCCTGCGCGCCTGGCACGTGGTCTCGCGCCGCGCGTGACGCCGTGAGCTACGACCTGGCGGTGGTCGGCGGCGGCCTGGTCGGCATGACCTGCGCCGCGCTCGGCGCCCGTGTCGGATTCAGCGTGGCATTGCTCGAGGCGACCGCCGCCGCTCCCGGTTCCGATCCGGATCCACGGGCCTATGCGATCACCCACGCCTCGGCACGAATCTTTTCGGCGCTCGGCATTTGGCCCGAGGTCGCGGCAGCCAGCGGTCCGGTCGAGACGATGCGGATCGAGGATGTCGCGGGTCGCGGTCACATCGATTTCGCCGCGGCGCTGGTCGGCGAGCCGGCGCTGTGCCACATCGTGCCGCATCGCGTGCTGCACGCCGCGCTCATGGCGCGTGTCGCGACGCAATCGGGCGTTGTGTGGTGGCGTCCGGAAACCGTGACCGGGCTCGATGCCACCCAGGATCCCGCGGCACCCTGCCGCCTGCGTTGCGCCAGCGGGCGATCACTGGCGGCGCGCGTCGTCATCGGTGCCGACGGCGCGCGCTCACCGCTGCGCGCGCTGCTGGGCCTGGTGCCGCAAGTAAAGGCCTATGACCAGCGTGCACTGGTGGCGACCATCCGCTGTGCCCGGCCGCATCTCGGCTGCGCGCGGCAATGGTTTCTCGCGACCGGACCGCTGGCGGTGCTGCCGCTCGCGGCGCCCGGCGATTACGCGCTGGTCTGGTCGCTGGCGACCGCCGCGGCCGAGCGCCTCGAAGCGCTTGCCGATGTTCCGTTCGCCGCCGCGATCGAGCAGGCCACGGCGAGCGCCTGCGGGCACATCGAGGCGGTCACGGCGCGGCGCGCCTATCCGCTCGTCAGCCAGCACCTCACCTCTTATCTGGGCAATGGCGTGGCCTTCATCGGCGATGCGGCACACGTGATTCATCCGCTCGCGGGCCAGGGTTTGAATCTGGGTCTGCTCGATGCCGCGACGTTGATCGAGGTCCTGCAACAGGCACCGCGCGGCCAGCTCGGCGCGCGCGCGACGCTGCGCCGTTACGAGCGTTGGCGCAAGGGCGAGAATCGTCTGATGCAGCTCGCGATGGATGGCTTGCACCACCTCTTCACCAGCACCCGCATGCCGCTGATCGCGGCTCGCGGCGCTGGCCTCGATGCGGTCGCTGCACTGGCACCCGTCCAGCGTCTGTTGATCCGGCGCGCGATGGGTCTCGCCGGAGATTTGCCGGCCGTGGCGCGAGCGGGCAACGGCTGACCGGCCCCCATCGCGCCTGACAGGAGCCGGTTGTCAGTCGGTCAGCCGGTGCAACGCTTCGGCGTACTTCGCGGCGGTGCGCGCGATGATTTCCGGCGGCAGGTGCGGGCCGGGCGCAGTCTTGTTCCAGTCGAGCGTTTCCAGATAGTCGCGGACGAACTGCTTGTCGTAGCTCGGCGGGCTGATGCCGGTGCGGTAGGAATCGGCTGGCCAGAAGCGCGACGAATCCGGTGTCAGCACTTCATCGATCAGATACAGCGTGCCGTCGTCATCGAGGCCGAATTCGAACTTGGTGTCGGCGATGATGATCCCCTTGTCCCTGGCGTACGCCGCGGCTTCGGTGTAAATCCGGATGGCGACATCGCGCACCCGCGCCGCCAGGTCGGCGCCAAGCAGCGTCACCGCTTCGGCGAAACCGATGTTCTGATCGTGCGCGCCGGCTTCGGCCTTGGTCGATGGCGTGAAGATGGGCTGTGGCAGGCGGGCCGCCTGTTCCAGCCCGGCCGGCAGCGCGATGCCGCACACGGCGCCGGTCTTGCGATAGTCGCTCCAGCCGGAGCCGATCAGATAACCGCGGACGATCGCCTCGATCGGCAGTGGTCGCAGCTTGCGGACGACGATGGCGCGGCCGGCGAGCTCGGCACGTTCGGCAGCGGTCGCGACCAGCGTCGCCGGATCGCGTCCGGTCAGATGATTCGGAATGACCCGGGCGAACCGGGCAAACCAGAAATTGGAGATGCCGGTCAGGATCGCGCCCTTGCCTGGGATCGGATCCGGCAGCACGACGTCGAAGGCCGACAGCCGATCGGTCGTGACGATCAGCAGGTGCCGGTCATCGACCTGGTAGATGTCGCGTACCTTGCCGCGATTGACGAGCGGCAGACTGTTCAGACTGGATTGGTAAAGTGGGGCAGACATCGCGGGCAGCTCCAAAATGGCGAGGTCCGATTATCGCGGCGGGGCGGCGGCGGCGGAAGCCCGGCGTCGCCATGCCGCGCCCGTGATCAGCAGCGCGGCGAGCACGATCGGCACATCGCCCATCAGCGCGAACGGCGTCGCGCCCTGCCGCGGAACGGCGCTGCCGCTGATCGCGGTCGCCGTGAACTGTTCGGCGCGGGTGACGATCCGGCCGTGAGCATCGATGATTGCCGAGATGCCGGTGTTGGTCGCGCGCAGCAGATCGCGGCGCAGCTCGATGGCGCGCATCCGCGCGATTTCAAGATGCTGATGTGGTGCCAGCGAGTCGCCGAACCAGGCGTCATTCGACACGTTCACCAGCAGCGCCGCCTGCGGTTGCGTGCGCCGAATTTCGCTGCTGTAGGCGTCTTCATAGCAAATCGACACACCGAGCGGAAAGCCCCGGACCCGGATCGGCTCCTGCGCGCCGTCGCCGGCCTCGAAATCCGACATCGGGATGGCAAGAAAATCGAGCACCGGTCCGAGCAGAGGGCGCAGCGGCAGATACTCGCCGAACGGCACGAGATGATGCTTGTCGTAGCGTCCGGGCTCCGCGGCGATCGCGATCACGCTGTTGCGGTAGCCCAGCGCGCGCTCCGGCATCGTCGGCATACCAGCCAGCAGGACCGTGTCCGCATCGAGCGCCCGGGTGCCGATCTCGGTGAGGAAGTCGCGGACCTGCTCCGGAAACGCCGGGATGGCGGTCTCCGGCCAGAGGATCAGGTCGCTGCCCCAGTGCGGCTCGGACAGTTCGCGGTAGATCGCCAGGGTCTTGCCGCGGGCTTCAGGTTCCCATTTGAGCGCCTGCGCCACATTGCCCTGGACGAGCGCGACCCGCAGCGGCTCGCCCGCCGGGTCGCTGTAGTCGATGCGCTGCAACAGCGCCCCGGCGGCAACGATGGCGACGATCGCACCGAGCGCCTGCGTCCGGCCGCGGGCGGTCGTGGTTCGATAGGCGACGGCCAGCAGTGCACCGATCGCGGCGACCGCAAAGCTGACGCCGAGCGCGCCCGCCAGCGGCGCAAAGCCCACCAGCGGTGACTCGACCTGGCTGTAACCGAGATACAGCCACGGGAATCCGGTCAATACCCAACCGCGCAACCATTCGGTCAGTGTCCAGAGGGCGGCGAAGGCGAGCACGCCGACACCGTCGGCACGCAGCCTGAAGCGCGCGACGCAGTAGCCGGCGAGCGCGGGATACAGGGCGAGGAACAACACGAACGGGATCGTGACGCCAACCGAAAACAGGTACACCGGCAAACCGAACTGGTGAATGCTGATCTGCACCCAGGAGACGCCGACCGCCATCAGGCCACAGCCGAACAGGAAGCCAAGCCAGCCGGCACGGCGCGGGGTTGTGGCGCGGCAAAGCAGGTCGAACAGCAGCGCCAGACCCAGGGGCGCGAGCGGAAACCAGGAGAGCGGCGCGAATGCCAGCGGCAACGCGGCGCCGGCCAGCAGCGCAATGACGGCCCCCTGGTTCAGTGCGTGTCCTCGTTGTTGCGCTCGGTTTCGCGGTCGTCCTGCGCCGGTTCCGGTGCCGGCGGCAGACGCAACACGCGCAGCAGGTGTACCCGCCGCTTGTCGGCGCGCAGCACCTTGAAATTGAAATCGCCGAGCGAGATGTCCTCGCCGCGCACCGGCAGGTAGCCGAAGGCGCTGACCACCATGCCGCCAATCGTGTCGTATTCCTCGTCGCTCAGAGTCGTGCCGAAGTACTCGTTGAACTCCGGGATCGTCGTGCGGCCCCGTACCGTATAGCGATTGTCGCGATGGCGGCGGATGGTCTGTTCGCTGGCGATATCGTGCTCGTCGCCGATTTCACCGACGATTTGCTCGATGATGTCTTCGATGCTGACGATGCCGGAAATCGAGCCGTACTCATCGACCACGATCGCCAGGTGATTGCGGTTGTTGCGAAACTCGCGCAGCAGCAGGTTGAGCCGCTTGCTTTCCGGAATGAAGATCGGCGGCCGCAGGATGTCCCGCAGATCGGTCGTGTCGCAACCACCCGGTTGCAGCAGCAGCGGCAGCAGATCCTTGACCAGCAGGATGCCGACCACCTTTTCGCGGTGCTCGTCGAGGAGCGGGAAACGCGAGTGACCCGACTCGATCACGATCGGCATGAACTCGCGCGGGCTCTGGCCCTCGATCAGGAACACCATGTCGGCGCGCGGCGTCATGATGTCGCGGGCACGCGCTTCGGTGACCAGCAGCGCGCCTTCCATCATCGCCGCGGTTTCGGCGTCAATCAGATTGCGGCGCTCGGCGCGATGCAGCAGATCGCTGAGTTGCTTTTTCTCGTCCAGCGAGTAGATGAAGAAGCGTTTGATGAGACGCCAGAATCGAATTCCAGCCGAAGGTTGTCCGGGTTGCTGCTTCATTGCTCATCGGCCGTGAGGTAGGGATCAGAATAACCGAATTCACCGAGAATCCTGATTTCGCGCCGCTCCATCCGCGCCGCCGCCGCGGCACTGTCGTGGTCGAGTCCGCACAGGTGCAACACGCCATGCACCACCATGTGCGCCCAGTGCGCCGGCCGCGGTTTGTGCTGCGCTTGCGCTTCGGCATTGATCACCGGCGCGCAGAGGACGATGTCGCCGAGCGGCCGCAGTGGCCCGGCCAGCGTCGCGCCCGCCGGAAACGACAGCACGTTCGGCGCGTAGCGGCGGCCGCGAAAGCGACGGTTCAGCGCCCGTGCCTCGGCCGCATCGACGATGCGCAGGCAAAGTGCCACCGGGGCGCGACGCTGTGCCAGCGCGGCACTGGCCCAACGCCTGAGTGCGTCGCTGCGTGGCGCTCCGCGGCTGGCGCGCTGCACCGCGATCAGATGCGTTGCCAATGCCCCGGAGCACATGCTCATGGCGCTGCCGGGCTCTGGTCGCGATCGAACGCTTCATAGGCGTCGAGGATCCGCGCGACCAGCGCATGGCGAACGACATCGCGTGACTTGAAGAAGGTGAAGCTGATGCCGTCGATTTCGCGCAGTACGTCGATCACCTGCCGCAACCCGGACTCCCGCGCCCGCGGCAGATCGATCTGCGTGATGTCGCCGGTGATGACCGCGGTCGAACCGAAGCCGATCCGCGTCAGGAACATCTTCATCTGCTCGGTGGTGGTGTTCTGCGCCTCGTCGAGGATGATGAACGACTCGTTCAGGGTCCGGCCGCGCATGAACGCCAACGGCGCGACCTCGATCACGTTGCGTTCGAGCAGTCGCGCGACGCGTTCGAAACCGAGCATCTCGTACAGCGCGTCGAACAGCGGCCGCAGATACGGATCGACCTTTTGCGCCAGATCCCCAGGCAGGAAGCCAAGCCGCTCGCCGGCTTCGACCGCCGGCCGCACCAGGCAGATCCGCCGTACCCGATCCTGTTCCAGCGCTTCGACGGCGCAGGCAACCGCGAGGTACGTCTTGCCGGTGCCGGCCGGACCGATGCCGAAGTTGATGTCATGGCGACGGATTGCTTCGATGTAGCGCCGCTGATTGACGCCGCGCGCGACGATGGCTGCGCGGCGGGTGCGGATCGCGAGTGCCTGTGGCAGATCCGCGTCGAGCAGTTCGTCGCTGCCGGCCGCCTGCAAACACAGGTGCACGTCGCGCGACGCCACCGGTGCGGCATCGGCCCGCTGGTACAGATCGCGCAGGATGCGCTCGCCCAGCTGAATGGAGCGCGTGCCGCCAATCAGCTGGAAATGATTGCCGCGGTTCGCGATCTCGATGCCGAGGCCGCGTTCCAGCACGCGCAGGTTCTGGTTGAATTGGCCGCACAGGCCGGCCAGCCGCTCGTTGTCGGCCGGTTCCAGGACACACTCCGCGGTGTCGAGTCGATCGGAATCAGCAGGCGTGTTCAAGCTGGGATGACAACCTGCCGCGCAGGGTGTTGGCCAAGGCAGTGGTCACTTCGACGGCAACGAATTCGCCGATCAGCGCCAACGGACCCGCAAAATTGATGACCCGGTTGTTTTCGGTGCAGCCGCTCAGCTCGCGCGGATTGCGGCGCGCGTTGCCGGTGACGAGCACGCGTTGGGTGGTGCCCACCATGCGCCGGCTGTAGTCGTCCGCGAACTCGCGGATGCGCCGCTGCAACCGCTCCAAGCGCTGCAACTTCTCGGCCTGGGGCACCGGATCCGGCAGGTCCGCGGCCGGCGTGCCGGGGCGGGCGCTGAAGATGAAGCTGAAGGCATTGTCGAAGCGTACCTGCTCCACCAGTGCCAGCGTCGCGGCAAAATCCTGTTCCGTTTCGCCGGGAAAGCCGACGATGAGATCGGTCGAGAGCGACAGCTCCGGCCGCGCCTGGCGCAAGGCGGCGACCAGTTGCAGATAGTCCGCCACGGTATGGCCGCGTTTCATCGCGCCGAGGATCCGATCCGAGCCGGATTGGACCGGCAGATGCAATTGGCCGGCGAGTTCCGGCACGGTGCGATAGGCGTCCACCAGCCGCGGCGAGAATTCGACCGGATGCGACGTGGTGAAGCGCAGCCGTTCGAGACCGTCGATCGCGGCGAGATAGTGCAGCAGCGCCGCCAGATCGGCGATCCGGCCGGTGTGGGTCCGGCCGCGATAGGCGTTGACGTTCTGGCCGAGCAACGTCAGCTCGCGCACGCCGTGGCGCGCCAGATGCACCGCTTCGGCGAGCACGTCGTCGAATGGCCGCGAATACTCCTCGCCGCGGGTGTAGGGCACGACGCAGTAACTACAGTACTTGCTGCACCCTTCCATCACCGACAGGAATGCGGCCGGGCCATCGACCCTCGGGTCCGGCAGCCGATCGAATTTCTCGATTTCCGGGAAGCTGATGTCGATCGCCTGGCGACGCTCGGTCAGCGTGCGCTGCAGCAGCTCCGGCACACGATGCAGCGTCTGCGGGCCGAACACCAGATTGACATACGGCGCGCGCGCGAAGATCGCCTCGCCTTCCTGACTCGCGACGCAGCCGCCGACACCGCTCACGACCGACTTGTCGGCTTCCTGCAACTCGCGAAACCGGCCAAGCTCGGAAAACAATTTCTCCTGCGCCTTTTCCCGGATCGAGCAGGTGTTGAGCAGCAGCAGCCCGGCCTCCTCGGGCCGCTCGACCCGCCGCAGGCCATGCGTCGCTTCCAGCAGATCGGCAATCCGCCGCGAGTCGTAATCGTTCATCTGGCAGCCGAAGGTACGGATGAATACGGTCTTGCGCATCGTCGCCGGCCCGTGCTCAGTCGGGGTCGACGCGCGGGGCACCGGTCGCATCGATCAGGGCTGTGAGGTCGTGGAACGCGGCATCGAGCGCGGCGGCGTCGGCGGAACGCACCACCAGCGTCGTGCCGATCACGCCGGCACGCAGAAAGGGATAGCTACCGATGGCGACGCGCGGGTGGCGCAGCTGCACCGCTTCGAGGGGCGCGGCAATCGTCGATTCGCGGATCAGCGCCGACACCGCCGCGGCGCGGATCGGCGGACCGCCGGCCAGTTCGCCGACGATCGTCTCGAACATCGCCTGCAGGATGCGCGGCACGCCGGCGAACACATAGACGTTCTCGACGCGATATCCGGGTGCGGCGCTGACGGGGTTGTCGATCAGTGCCGCGCCGGTCGGCACGTCGGCCATCCGCAGGCGGGCATCGCTCAGCTCCTCGGTGCCGTAGTAGCGGCGCATTCGCGCCACCGCGTCCGGATGGCGGATCACCCCGACCCCAAACGCGGCGGCGATGCTTGCGGTGGTGATGTCGTCATGGGTCGGACCGATGCCGCCGGAGGTGAAGACATAGCGATGGCGCGCGCGCAGTTCGTTGACCGCGCCGACGATCGCGGCGGTCTCGTCGGCGACGACCCGGGCCTCGTCGAGGCTGATGCCCGACTCGGCCAGACGCCGGCCAAGAAACGCGAGGTTGGCGTCCTGGGTCCGGCCGGACAGGATCTCGTTGCCGATGATGACCAATGCCGCGCTGGGATTGAGAGAGGTCATCGGCTGAGCGGCGCGTCGTCCGCGGGTACATCGAGATCGACCTTGATATTGTCGATCAGCCGCGCGCCGCCCAGCCACGCGGCAACCAGGATCGAGAACCGCCGCTCGCCCGGGGCCGGTGGTTCGAGATCATCGAGGCGGCGGACGCTGACATATTCCGGCCGAAAGCCGGCCGCGGCGAGGGTCTGGCTGGCGTCGTGCTCGATCGTTGCCGGGGCCGCACCGGCGCGCAGCCGGGCCGCGGCCGTGCGCAGGGTCTGATGAATCAGCGGCGCCTTGGCCCGCTCCGCGGCGGTCAGATAGCCGTTACGCGAACTCATCGCCAGGCCGTCGGCCTCGCGTACGGTCGGCATGCCGACAATCGTCACCGGGATGCACAGGTCGTGCACCATGCGCCGGATCACCAGCAGTTGCTGATAGTCCTTCTCGCCGAACAGCGCGACATCCGGCTGCACGTTGAAGAACAATTTGCTGACGACGGTCGCGACGCCGGAGAAGTGGCCCGGCCGCATTTCGCCGCAGAGGATGTTCGACAGGCGCGGCACCGTGACGCGGGTGTCGGCTTCGATGCCGCCCGGATAGAGCTGCTTCAGGTCGGGCGTGAACAGCAGGTCGAGCCCGATCGCCCGCAGCCGTGCACAGTCGGCGTCGAGCGTGCTCGGGTAACGCTCGTAATCCTCGCCACTGCCGAACTGGATCGGATTGACGAAGATGCTGGCTACGGTGTGATCGGCCAGTTCCCGGGCCTTCGCGATCAGGGAAATGTGGCCGTCGTGCAGATTGCCGAGCGTCGGCACGAATGCAATCCGCTCGCCGGCGGCATGCCAGGTACGGATCTGGGCCCGCAGGCCGGGCAGGTCAGTGACTATCTTCATCGAGTACTCGCGCCGCCGGCGGCGGACATTGCTGTAGCAGTTGTTCGAGAGGGGACAGGCCGGGGATCGTAAGGTCGGGCGCTATCTCGAGCAACGGGCGCAGCACGAAAGCACGCTGGCCGATGCCGGGATGCGGCAGTGTCAGCGTTGCGCTCCGCTGCCGCAGCATGCCATAGAGCAGCAGATCGAGATCGAGCACGCGCGGCCCCCAGCGCAGGCCATCCGGAGCACGGATCCGCCCGGCGGCGCGTTCCAGATCCTGCAATTGCGTGAGCAACGCTTCCGGGTCGAGTTCAGTTGCGATCGCGGCGACTGCATTGATGTAATCCGGTTGTTCGGCCGGGCCGAGTGGTGCCGAGACATAGAGCGACGAGCAGCGCAGCAGCCTGGTTTGTTTCAGGCCACCGAGCGCAACGAGTGCGGCGCGCACCTGCCGTACCGGATCGGCCAGATTGCTGCCGACGCCGATGTAGGCGGGGATCGGCTGGGTCACCGCGGTGGGCGGCCGGTTACTCGGCGGCGCGCTTGCGTCGCCGGCGCCGGCGCGGGCGCTTTGGCGTGGCGTCGAGCCGGGTGACCATCTGGTCCCGCGCGTTCTCGTCGCCGCTCTGGAATTCGGTCCACCAGTCGGCGGCTTCCTGAACCGGCTCGCCGGACGCGGCGCGCAGCACCAGGAAATCGTAGGCGGCGCGGAAGCGTTCGTGCTGCGAGATGCGCACCGCATGCCGGCGCTGGCGACGTTCGAGTTGCCCCTGCATCTGCCAGATCTCGCGCGCGACCTGGGTGAACCGGCGTGGCAGCGCGACCAGGGCGATCTGCTGCGCAATCACCTCGTCCGCGGCGGTGCGTTGCGCCAGCAATGGCGGCATGCCCTCGGCCTCCAGCACGGCCGCACGCCGGCGCAGCGGGTGCCACAACAAGGCCGCGATCAGAAAAGCGGGGGTGACCGGCTTGTCCTCGGCGATGCGCTGATCGGTGCTCGCCATCGCCTTGGCGATCAACAGGTGCGGAAAGCCGCCTTCCTCTTCGGCAAGCTCCTGTTCCGTCAGCGGGAAGATCAGGCCGAACAGACCGTGATGGCGCAAGGCCTCGAAGGTCTGCAAGGCATAGCCACCGTGGAACAGTTTCAATACTTCCTCGAACAGCCGCGCCGGCGCGATGTCGAGCAGCAACGGCGCGAGCGTGGCAAAGGGGCGCAACGTGTCCGGATCAATCTGAAATCCCAGTTTCACCGCGAACCGCACCGCGCGCAGCATCCGCACCGGATCCTCGCGCAGACGGCGCTCCGGATCGCCGATCAGCCGCAACCGGCCGGCTTGCAGATCGGCGACACCGCCAACGTAATCGACGACCGAGAAATCCCGAATGTTGTAATACAGCGCATTGATCGTGAAATCGCGCCGCCAGACATCGTCGTCCAGCGTGCCGTAGACGTTGTCCCGCAGGATCCGACCGTCCTTGATGACCCGATCCGGATCTTCGTCCTGCTCCTCGCCGCTGTCGGCATCGCTGCCGCGGAAGGTCGCGACCTCGATGATGTCGCGGCCGAAGCGGACGTGCGCCAGGCGGAACCTGCGACCGATCAGCCGGCAATTGCGGAACAGCTCGCGGACCTCGTCGGGGTGCGCATCGGTCGCGATGTCGAAGTCCTTCGGCTCGCGGCCGAGCAGGAGATCGCGCACCCCGCCACCGACGAGGTAGGCCTGATAACCGCCGTTGCTGAGCCGGTACAGCACCTTCAGGGCGCCTTCCGAGATCAGGCTGCGCGAGATCGTATGATCGGCGCGGGCGAGGATCCGCGGCTCAGGTCGTTGCGCTGAATTGGAAATGAGGTTGGATTCGAGCAAAGCGTCACTATAATACCACCGCCGTCGCCACCGCTTTCCTTAGCTCCCTTCGTCTAGTGGCCCAGGACGTCGGCCTCTCACGCCGAAAACAGGGGTTCGAGTCCCCTAGGGAGCGCCATATGCCTGTGACCTTGCCGCGCCGTCTCGCGGCAATCCTCTATGACCTGCTGCTGCTGGCCGGCGTATTGTTCGCTGCCAGCTTGCCGCTGATCGCGCTGCGCGGCGGCGCGGCAATCACCCCGGGGGACCCGGTCTACCTCGGTTACCTGCTGCTGGTCAGCTATGGCTATTTCGCCCATGGCTGGGTCCATGGCGGACAGACGCTGGGCATGAAAAGTTGGCGCGTACGCCTCGTCAGCGTCACGGCGGCTCCGTTCGGCTACCGCCGCGCGCTGTTGCGCTTCCTCGTCGCGCTTGGCTCCTGGGCATGTTGCGGCGTCGGCTTTTTCTGGTCTCTGGCCGATCCGCAACGGCGCGGCTGGCACGATCGCGCGAGCGGTACGGCGCTGATCCACGAACCGTGTCGCCAGCAGCTGAAGTCAGGTTAACCGGTACGACGCAGCAGCAGCAGCGCAACGATTCCAACCAGCAGCACCGGCCCGCTGGTGCCGAGGGGCGGCGGTACCGAGGCGACGATCGCGAAGTTCACGCAGACCCGGTTGCCGAGATGAAAGACGATCCCGGCCAGTGCCCCGAGCAGCAGGTAGCGCCCCGGATTGCCGGGACGGCTGCCTCGACGCAACGCCAAGGGCACCGCGAGCAACACCATCATGGCCGTCGTCAGCGGGTAGATGAGTTTGCTCCAGATGGCATAGCGGTAACGCTCGGCGTCGAGTCCGTTCGCGCGCAGATAAGCGATATAGCTGGCCAGCGCGATGACCGATTGGCGTTCGGGCGGACGGAGCACCACCTGCAGCAGGTCCGGCCGCAGCTGGGCGTCCCAGACGCCGGTATCAAGGACCTCGGTCGAGACGATCCGGCCCTGATCGAACAGGGTGCGACGGATGTCCCGCAGCCGCCAGCGAGAGCCGTCGAACCGCGCCGAGGCTGCATGCGTCGCGGTGCGCAGCCGGCGTGCCTGATCGTAGTCGTGAATCAGCAGGTCACCAATGCTGTCATCGGCGAACAGCTGGCCGATGCGCACGAAACTGGTGCCATCGCGCAGCCAGAGCGCGGAGTGCAGCAGTGGCGCCGGTTGCCGGGTTGGCGTTCCGGTGAAGGATGGCTCGCCGGAATGTTCGTCATCAGCGGTTGACCCGGCCTCGCCGGCAGGCGCCGAGCCAATCGTTGGCGCCCTGTTGGCCACCACCTCGGGAATCGGTTGACCGAAACCGGTTGCTTCCGGACCGAGTGCGCTGCGCCGCACGTCGTTGGCGTAGTTCTCGGCCCAGGGCGCGACAAACTCGCCGAGCGCCAGCGCGATGACGATGCCGACGCTGCCGGCCTTCAGCGCCGCCGCGGTGATTGCCGCGCGCGACATGCCGGCACAGCGCATGGCCGCCAGTTCGCCACTGCGGCCGAGCAGGCCGAGCCCGAGCAATGCGCCGATCAACAGCGCCAGCGGCAGCAGGTCGTAGCACAGGCGGGGAATGCGCGACGCGACGTACAGCGCCATCTCCGCCACGCCATAATCGCTCTCGCCGAGGCTCTTCAGTTGCTCGACGAATTCGAACAGCAGAAACAGGCCGAGCAGCACCGCCAGAGTGAGACCGATGGTGCCGAGCAACGCACCACCGAGGTAGCGATCGAGCAGACGCATCGGGTCAGTCCGCTTTGCCAGCCTGACGGCGAACTAATATGATCAAACCCGGTTTACCAGCGAAAGGCCCGCCATGGATTATGTCATCAAACAAGCAGATGCCATCAGTACGCCGAGCGACTGTCTGATCGTCGGCGTACATACGCAACGGCATCTGTCGCCGGCGGCGGCGGCGCTGGACCAAGCGACCAAGGGATTCATCACTCGCCTTTATCAGCATCATGATCTGACCGGCAAGCTTGGTCAGATCGTGGTCATTCCCGACCTGCCCGACTTTGCGGCCCGCCGCGTGCTGCTGGTCGGCTGCGGTGCGCGCGGCAAGATGACCAAGGCTGACTGGCGCAAGTGCGTCGACGCGATGGCGCGGGCGCTGATGCAGACTCCGGCACGGCACGCGGTGAGTTGCCTTAGTGAAATCGAGGTCAACGGCCTTGCGTTTGCCGAGGCTGTCGAACAGCAGATCGTCGCAGTCGATCGCGCCAGTTACCGGTTCGATCGGTTCAAGTCCAAGAACCCCGACAATGGCCCGGTGCTGCGCAAGCTGACGCTGCTCGCCGCGACCGCCGCCGACCTCGCCGTCGGCAAGCACGCGGCGCGATGCGCGGCGGCGAACGCGCTCGGCATCCGCCTCGCGCGCGACCTCGGCAACGCTCCGGCGAATCATTGCACGCCCTCGTATCTTGCCGAGCAGGCCCGGCAACTGGCGAAGCTGCATCGCACCGTCACGACGCGCATCCTCGAAGAGGCGCAGATGCGGCGGCTGGGCATGGGCGCCCTGCTGGCCGTGACGCGCGGCAGCCACGAGCCGGCGAAGCTGATCGTGTTGCAGTACACCGGCGCGGCGTCCACCGTGCCGCCGATCGCGCTGGTGGGCAAGGGCGTGACCTTCGATTCCGGGGGCATCTCGATCAAGCCGGCGGCGCAGATGGACGAAATGAAGTTCGACATGAGCGGCGCGGCCAGCGTGCTCGGCACCTTCGCCGCCGTGGCCGAACTCAAGCTGCCAATCAATCTGGTCGGAGTCATTCCGGCGGCGGAGAATCTGCCGGGTGGATGCGCCTGCAAGCCGGGCGATGTCATCACGACGCTGTCCGGGCAAACCGTGGAAATCCTCAACACCGATGCCGAAGGAAGGTTGTTGCTGTGCGACGCCTTGACCTATTGCGCGCGCTTCAAGCCGGAAGTCGTGATCGACATCGCGACCCTGACCGGCGCGTGCGTGATCGCCCTCGGCGAGCACGCCAGCGGCCTGCTCGCTAACGATGATGAGCTCGCCAACGATCTGCTCGCCGCCGGCGAAGAGGCCAACGACCGTGTCTGGCGGCTGCCGCTGTGGGAGGAGTATCAGCAGCAGCTCGACAGCAATTTTGCCGACATGGCCAATGTCGGCGGCCGCTCGGCCGGCACCATCACCGGCGCCTGTTTCCTGGCCCGGTTCACGCACGAGTTGCGTTGGGCGCATCTCGATATTGCCGGCACCGCCTATCTGCAAGGCAAGCAGAAGGGCTCCACCGGCCGGCCGGTTGGCCTGCTGCTCGCCTACCTGCGCCGGCGCGCGGCACAAGCGGCCGCGTCGCCATGAGCCGGCGCGTCGATCCACTGGGCCTGGGTTAGGAGCCGGGAGTGCCGTCTAGCGTCGATTTCTACGTTTTGGCCGGAGCCGATGCCCGCAGTCACGACGTGTTCTTCTGTCGCCTGGTGCACAAGGCGTGGCGGCAGGGGCATGCCATTTACGTGCATGCGGCCGATGCGGCCCGGGCGCAGGATTTCGACGATCTGCTCTGGACCTATCACGACATCAGCTTCGTGCCGCATGGCCGGGCGTGGCAGGACGACCCCGCCGCGGCGCCGGTCTGTATCGGCTATGCCGAGGAACATGCGCCGCATGACGATCTGCTGCTGAATCTCGCCGGAGTGGTACCCGCGTGCGCGACGGGCTTTCGCCGCATCGTCGAGAGCGCCGGCTTCGATGACGCCTCCCGCGACGCCGCAAGAGCGCGCTACCGCCAGTATCAGGAGCGCGGTTGCGAGCTGAAGACGCATCAGGTGTCGGTCTGACCATGGCGGATCCCTCGATACCCGCCTCGGCCGACGAGCAACGCAAGCGCCAGGCTCTCAGCGAAACGATCGACGAGCTGGACGAACTGCTCAGCAAGAGAGAGGCCGCATCACGGCACGCACCGCCGACGGAAATCGAGATCCCGGTGCTCGATGATCGTCTCGCCGATTTCGATCCGGCATTGTTCTCGGCGTTGCCGGGCCGGACCCCATCGGCGGAGCCGGCGCCGCTCGATGACAAGATCAAGCACATCCTTTCCCAGGAACTGCAACTCGTCATCGATGGCCTGAGGGCATCGGTGGCGACCCAGATCCACGAAGCCCTGCGGAGCGGCGGCATGCCCTCCGCGCCAAGCGAGCGAGCCAACGATATCCCGATGCCCAGCGACTCCGACCAGACCGCGAACGATCAGCAGCCTGAACCACGGATCGACGCACCAGCGGAGTCCCCGGCCGTGGCAACGCCCGATGGCACGCTCGCCAAGACCTACGACCCCAGCGGCATCGAGCAGAAGTGGTATCGATTCTGGGAAGAACAAGGTTACTTCGCGCCGGATGCCAGTCGCGATACCAGTTACGCGATCATGCTGCCGCCGCCGAACGTGACCGGCAGCCTGCACATGGGGCACGGCTTCCAGCACACGCTGATGGATGCGTTGATCCGCTATCACCGCATGTCCGGCGCCGCTGCGCTGTGGCAGTGCGGCACCGATCACGCAGGCATCGCGACGCAGATGGTGGTCGAGCGCAATCTCGCGGTCACCGGCGTCGGCCGGCTCGATCTCGGTCGCGAGCGGTTCCTCGCCGAAGTCTGGAAGTGGAAGGAGCAATCGGGCGGGCGCATTACGCAGCAGTTGCGGCGCATGGGCTCGTCAATGGACTGGAGCCGCGAGCGTTTCACGCTCGACGCCGGCCTGTCGCGTGCGGTCACCGAAGTGTTCGTGCTGCTGTACAAAGAAGGACTCATCTACCGCGGCCAGCGGCTGGTCAACTGGGATCCGGTGCTGCATACCGCGCTGTCCGATCTCGAAGTCGTTGCCGAGGAAGAACAAGGCAAGCTGTGGCACATCCGTTATCCGCTCGCGACCGGCGGCGGCTATGTCGTCGTCGCGACGACACGGCCGGAGACGATGCTCGGCGATACCGCGGTCGCGGTGCATCCGGACGACGAGCGCTATCGCCATCTGGTCGGCCAGTGCATTCGCTTGCCGCTCACCGATCGGCTCATTCCGATCATCGCCGACGACTACGTCGATCCGGCGTTCGGCTCCGGTTGCGTCAAGATCACGCCGGCGCATGACTTCAACGACTACGAGGTCGGCAAGCGCCACGACCTGCCGCTGATCAATATCTTCACCATCGACGCCAGCCTGAACGAGCAGGCGCCGGAACCTTATCGCGGACTCGATCGCTACGAGGCGCGGCGGCGCATCGTCGCCGATCTCGCAGCCAACGATCTGCTGGCGCGCGTCGATGATCACAAGCTGCAGGTGCCGCGCGGCGATCGCTCACAGGCGGTGGTCGAACCGCTGCTGACCGATCAATGGTTCGTCAAGGCGAAGCCGCTGGCGGAACCGGCGATCGCCGCGGTCGAACAGGGCCGGGTCCGCTTCGTGCCGGACAACTGGAGCAAGACCTACTACGAATGGATGCGCAACATCGAGGACTGGTGCATCAGCCGCCAGCTCTGGTGGGGCCACCGCATCCCGGCGTGGTATGACGATCGCGGCAATGTCTATGTCGGCCGCGACGAGGCCGAGGTCCGCCGCCAGCATGGCCTGCCGGCCGAGTTGGCGCTGCGGCAGGACGAGGATGTACTCGACACCTGGTTCTCTTCGGCACTCTGGCCGTTCTCGACGCTGGGCTGGCCGGAGCAAACGCCCGAGCTGGCGCGCTATTACCCGACCGATGTGCTGGTCACGGCGTTCGACATCATCTTCTTCTGGGTCGCGCGAATGATCATGCTCGGCCTCAAGGTGATGGGCGACGTGCCGTTCCGCGAGGTCTACATCCACGGCCTGGTGCGCGATGCCGACGGCAACAAGATGTCGAAGTCCAAGGGCAACATCCTCGACCCGCTCGATCTGGTCGATGGCATCGAACTCGATGCGTTGGTCGACAAGCGCACCACCGGCCTGATGCGGCCCGAAGACGCGCCGCGCATCGCGCAGGCGACCCGCAAGCAGTTTCCGCAGGGGATCCCCGGTCACGGCACCGATGCGCTGCGCTTCACCTTCGCTTCGCTGGCGACGCAGGGACGCGATGTCCGCTTCGACCTCGGCCGGATCGAGGGCTATCGCAACTTCTGCAACAAGCTGTGGAATGCGGCGCGCTTCGTATTGCTGATGACCGAGCCACACGCCGCCGATTCCCGCGCCGGTGACAGCGCCCTGGGATTGCCGGAGCGTTGGATCCGCGGCCGCATGCAGCAGACCATCGCCGCGGTACGCGATGGGCTCGATCATTACCGCTTCGATCTCGCGGTGCAGGCGATCTATGAATTCGTCTGGGACGAATTCTGCGACTGGTATCTGGAGCTCGCCAAGGTCGATCTGAACGATCCCGAGCGCGACCCGCTGCTCCAGCGCGGCACGCGCCGCACGCTCGCCGATACGCTCGAGACCGCATTGCGTCTGCTGCATCCGTTCATGCCGTTCATCACCGAAGAGCTGTGGCAGCGCATCGCGCCGATCGCCGGTCGTGATGGCGCCTCGATCATGACGCAGCCGTATCCGCAGCCGATCAGGGCGCGGCAGGACGCCGCGGCGCAGGCAACCTTCGCCTGGCTCAAGGAGGCGGTCCTTGGGCTGCGCCGCATCCGCGCCGAGATGAACATCGAACCGCGCAAGCGATTGCCGGTGCTGTACCACGGTGGTGACGAGCGCGAGTGCAAGTGGCTCGCCGCGCAGCAGCGTTATCTGTGTGCGCTGGCGCGCATCGAATCGCTCGCCGCGATCGAACCCGGCGCGGCGCCGGAAGCCGCCACCGCACTGGCCGGCGGCATGACCTTTCTGATCCCGCTCGCGAACGTGATCGACCCGGCCGCGGAGCGCCTGCGGCTCGACAAGGAGATCGATTGCTTGAGCAAGGAACGCGAACGGATCGGTGGCAAGCTGGCGCGGCCGGAATTCATCAGCAAGGCACCGGCCCCGGTCGTTGCCAAGGAGCGGCAGCGTCTCGCCGAGGTCGAGCAGGCGCTCAACCAGCTTTCCGGCCAGCGCGAGCGGCTCGGGAGGTTGTGATGTTCGATCGTCTGCGCGAGGACATCCATTGCATCTTCGATCGCGATCCGGCGGCGCGGCACTCGCTGGAAGTGCTGACCACGTATCCGGGCCTGCATGCGCTGCTGTTCCATCGACTCAGCCACTGGCTCTGGACGCGGCGCCTGAAATATCTGGCGCGTCTGGTGTCGTATGTCGCGCGCTGGCTGACCGGCATCGAGATCCATCCCGGCGCGACGATCGGCAGGAGATTCTTCATCGATCACGGCATGGGCGTCGTCATCGGCGAGACCGCCGAGATCGGCAACGATTGCACGCTGTATCACGGGGTCACGCTCGGCGGCACCAGCTGGAACAAGGGCAAACGGCATCCGACCTTGAGCGACAACGTCGTCGTCGGCGCCGGCGCCAAGGTGCTCGGACCGATCACCGTCGGCCATGGCGCCCGCATCGGCTCCAATGCGGTCGTGATCAAGGATGTGCCGCCCGGCGCGACCGTGGTCGGGGTGCCCGGCCGCGTCGCCGGCGGAGCCGATGACGCCCGGGCCCGCCGCGAGCAGACCGCGCGCCAGATCGGCTTCGACGCCTACGGCACGACCCGTGACATGCCTGATCCCATCGCCAACGCAATCGGGCAGCTGCTCGATCACATCCAGGCGGTCGAGGATCGGTTGGCCCGGATCCAGGAACTGCTCGCCACACACGGCATCGAAGTGCCCGAATCACGGCCAGGCCAGGGTGAACCCGCGAACCCGGACAAGCAACTGGACGATTGACGTTGGGCTTCCTGACGTCACCGATGAAAGTCGCTTCTTTCACCGCGCTCTCCGAATCCCGGTCGCGGGCCACGCCCGCGATTTGAACCGCAGCGAGGTTTGCCCGGCACGGTCCTTACCCGTCAAGAAATAAGTTGACCGTTCCACTCAGTTATTGAATAATTGCCTAGCAATTTACTCGGTAATCGCCGCGATGCGGCCTAGCCGATCAGCGATGGGGTGGAAGGTATGAGATTGACGACCAAAGGCAGGTATGCGGTGACCGCGATGCTCGATCTGGCGCTGCATCAGGATGGGGGGCCGATCACGCTGGCGGACATCGCCCAGCGGCAGCACATCTCGCTGTCCTACCTGGAACAATTGTTCGCGCGGCTGCGGCGGCGCGGGCTGGTCGAGGGCGTGCGCGGCCCGGGGGGTGGTTACAAGCTGCATCGGGACAGTGCGACGATTTCGGTCGCCGAGGTCATCGAGGCGGTCAATGAATCGGTCGACGCGACGCGCTGCGGCGGCCGGCACAATTGCCTCGACGGCGGCGACGAGTGCCTGACGCACGAGCTGTGGCACGACCTCAGCATGCGCATTCGCGAGTTTCTCGCCGGCGTCAGCCTGAACGATCTGGTACGCCGCCGCAGCGCACGCAGCGACGCTCTGCTCGCCGCCACCAAGATCATCGATTTTCAACCGGCCAGTTCGATTCACGCGAGGTAACAGGATGAGCATCACATTGACTCCACGCGCCGCGGAACACGTGCGCCAGTTCCTGGCGAAGAGCAACGACGGTATCGGCCTGCGCCTTTCGGTGCGCGCCGCGGGCTGCTCCGGCCATGCCTACCAGGTCGAGACG
Organism: Gammaproteobacteria bacterium; assembly: GCA_020845935.1. Lineage (GTDB taxonomy): Bacteria > Pseudomonadota > Gammaproteobacteria > JADLEV01. The sequence goes on along the minus strand of JADLEV010000029.1, from coordinate 1,110 downwards.
GCGACACGCATCGGTGCCGACGATCAGGTGTTCGACTGTCACGACGTCAAGGTCGTCGTCGACAAACTCAGTCTGCCGCTGCTCGAGGGCATCACCGTCGATTACACCCGCGAGGGCTTCAACGAAGGCTTCCGCTTCGACAACCCGAACGTACGCGGTACCTGCGGCTGCGGCGAAAGCTTCAACGTCTGAGCGATTGGATCGGGATCACACCGATGAGCGGCGATAACGATTCGGTCGAACAACTGGTCCGCACCGAGTACGCGGCCGGTTTCTATACCGACATCGAGGAGGACCGCGCGCCGCCCGGACTCGATGAAAACATCATCCGCTTCCTGTCGGCGAAGAAGAACGAGCCGGCTTGGATGCTGGAGCATCGGTTGACCGCCTATCGCCAATGGCGCCTGATGCCCGAGCCAACCTGGGCGCACGTGCACTATCCGCCGATCGACTATCAGGCGATCTGCTATTACGCTGCGCCGAAGCGCCGCGAGGATGGGCCGAAGAGCCTCGATGAAGTCGATCCGAAGCTGATCGAGACCTACAACAAGCTCGGCATTCCGCTCGAAGAGCAGAAGATGCTGGCCGGCGTTGCGGTCGACGCGGTGTTCGACAGCGTGTCGGTGCATACCACGTTCAAGGACAAGCTGGCCGAAGCCGGCGTGATCTTCTGCCCGTTCTCCGAGGCGATCATCAAGCATCCGGATCTGCTGCGGAAATATCTCGGCTCCGTGGTGCCGATCGGCGACAACTACTTCGCCGCGCTGAACACGGCGGTATTCTCGGACGGCTCGTTCGTCTACATCCCGAAGAACACGCGCTGCCCGATGGAGCTGTCGACCTACTTCCGCATGAACGCGATGAATACCGGGCAGTTCGAACGCACGCTGATCGTCGCCGATGCCGGCAGCTACGTCAGCTATCTCGAAGGCTGCACCGCGCCGATGCGCGACGAGAATCAGTTGCACGCAGCGGTGGTCGAGCTGATCGCGCTGGACGGTGCCGAGATCAAGTATTCGACCGTGCAGAACTGGTATCCGGGCGATGAACAGGGCCGCGGTGGCATTTACAACTTCGTCACCAAGCGCGGCGACTGCCGCGGCCGCAACT
>JADLEV010000028.1 GCA_020845935.1 Gammaproteobacteria bacterium | reverse complement strand
CGCCGCATACGCTGCGGCATTCGTTCGCGACGCATCTGCTCGAACGCGGTGCCGATATCCGGACCGTGCAGGAACAGCTTGGTCACAGTGATGTGCGCACGACGCAGGTCTATACGCACGTGCTGCAGCGCGGCGGTCTGGCGGTACGCAGTCCGCTCGGCGCGGCGCTGAATCCCGCGGCTCGATGAGGGACCCCGTTCCGGGCGAGCGTCAATCGGCTGTGGTTAATAGTGATGGCTTCATGATCAGCGCTTTCGCCGGGCGCCGGTCAGAACGGGCTGGCCACCTTGCCATCTCTCGCGCTACAGGCTCTCCCACATCGTCCGCAGCCGTTTGACCGAGACGGGTGTCGGCGTGCGCAGCTCCTGGGCGAAGAGTTGCACGCGCAGCTCTTCGAGCAGCCAGCGGAATTGCCGCATGCGCTCGTCGGCGATGCCTTGCTTGCCGAGTTGCGCGGCGCGCTTCTGGTACTGGCTCCACAGCGGGGTGAACTCGGCGAGCAGGCGGACGTCGCGCGCGGGGTCGGCCTTCAACTTGTCGAGGCGCAGCGCCGCGGCCTTGAGATAGCGCGGGATGTGCTGCAATCGTTCGAATGGGGTGTCGGCGATGAAGCGCTTGTGGATCAGCCGGCCGAGTTGTTGCTCGATGTCCTGTTGCGCCGCGGCGTGCGTCTTGAACCCGGAGAGCTTTTTCTTCAGCGCGTGCCAGTCGGTGAGGATCTGGCCGACGAGCCGGCAGATTTCCTGCGCCAGCAGACCGACACGGGTCTTCGCCTCGACGCAGCGCGCGTCGAACTCCGCGGCGTTCGCCGGCCAGGGTTCAGTGAGGCAGGCGCGGGTGAAGATCAGCTCGATGAGTTGCCGGCGCAGTTCTTCGACCGTATCGAGCGCCATGAACTGCATGCCCATCGGCGTCAGGCCCGGCAGGTTCTTTTCGAAGTACTTCACCTGATCGCGAAAGCGCAGCAGGAACAGCCGCAGCAAGCCGGTGCGATGCGCGGCGCGTGCTTCATCCTGGGTATCGAACACATGCAGCGACACGCTGTCCCCTTCATCGATGAAACCGGGATAGCCGATCGCGGTGCCGCCCGGGACCGCAACCTCCAGCAACTCGGGCAGAGGACCACAACGCCATTCCGTCATGCCGGTGTGCTCCAGAGGTGTTTCATGTCGCGCGGTGAACTCCTGTTTCGCTTCGCGCCCGTAGCCGGCGCGCAGCTCGGCGAGATTGCGGCTCTGCGCGAGCTGCCGGCCGTGTTCGTCGAGCAGGCGGAAGTTCATCGCAAGGTGCGCCGGCAACGCCTCGGGCCGGAACGCATCCGGCGTGATCGACCAGCCGCGCGCGTTGAGGCCGCGGCTGTCGAGGATGAATCTGATCAGCGCGTTGACCAGTGCTGTGTCGGAAGGCGCAACCGCCGCGACGAATTCGGTGGCGAACTCCGGCACCGGCACGAGCTTCGCGCGGATCCGTTGCGGCAGGGTCTTCACCAGTTGCACGACCTTCTCATGCAGCAATCCCGGCACCAGCCACTCGCAGCGCGCCGCCGGCACCTGATTCAGTCGCGCCAGCGGTACCGTCAATGTCACGCCGTCGTTGGCGGCGCCGGGTTCGAAGTGATAACAGAGCTCGAACGCGACCCCGGCCGCTTCGAGCCGATGCGGGAACGCGTCGGTGGTGATCCCGGCCGCTTCATGCCGCATCAGATCGGCGCGATCGAGGAACAGCAGTTTCGGTTGCTCGCGCTCGGCGTCCTGCCTCCAGCGATCGAAGCCCGGGCCATCGCAGACATCCGGCGGCAGCAGCCGATCGTAGAACGCCTCGATCAAGCTCTCATCGACCAGCACGTCCTGCCGGCGCGACTTGTGTTCGAGCTGTTCGATGTCGGCGATGAGCTTGCGGTTGTGCCGGAAGAACGGCCAGCGCCGCACATAGTCCTCGGCAATGTCGCCGGCGACGAGTCCAGCGCGGATGAAGATCGTGCGCGCTGCCGGCGGATCGATCGGGCCGAAGTTCACCCGCCGGCGCGGATTGATCACGAGCCCGTACAGCGTCGTGCGCTCGTAGGCCACGGCGCGCATCGCCTTCTTCTCCCAATGCGGGTCGTAGTGGCTGCGGCGGATCAGGTGCGCACCGACCTGCTCCAGCCATTCTGGTTCGATCCTGGCGACACAGCGCGCATAGAGCCGCGTCGTCTCGGTGATCTCGGCGGCGGCGATCCAGCGGCCGGCCTTCCTGTGCAGATGCGAGCCGGGATGAATGAGAAAGCGGATGCCGCGTGCGCCGAGATAATGCGCGTCCTCGGGCGCCTTGCAGCCGACGTTGCCGAGCAGGCCCGCGAGCAAGGCGCGATGGATCGCGTCGTAGTCGGCCGGCTCGTCGTTGTCGTGCCAGCCGTGTTCGGCGGCGAGCGCGTGCAACTGGCCGTGAATGTCGCGCCACTCGCGCAGGCGGCGTGCGGAGAGGAATCGTTCATGGCACTCGGCGACCAGCTTGCGTTGCGATTTCCTGTGCGCGAGCTGCTCCTCGTACCAGCGCCAGAGCTTGAGCCAGGTGATGAACTCAGAGCGCTCGTCGGCGTATTTGCGATGCGCCTGATCGGCCGCTTCCTGCCGCTCGACGGGCCGTTCACGGGGATCCTGCACGCTGAGCGCGGCGGCGATGATGAGGACTTCGCGCAGGCAGCGCGCATCGCGCGCGGCGAGGATCATCCGGCCGATCTTCGGATCGAGCGGCAGCGGCGCGAGTTCCGCGCCGAGCGGCGTCAGCGCGCGCGCCTCGGTCACCGCGCCGAGTTCGAGCAGCAGCTGGTAGCCGTCACCGATCGCCTTGGCGGGCGGCGGTTCGAGGAATGGAAATTCATCGACATCGCCGAGCCTGAGCGACTTCATCCGCAGAATCACGCCGGCCAGCGATGACCGCAGGATCTCGGGATCGGTGAATTCGGATCGCGCGAGGAAATCGGCTTCATCGTAGAGACGAATACAGATGCCGGCCGCGACCCGGCCGCAGCGGCCGGCGCGCTGGTTCGCCGCGGCGCGGGCGATGCGCTCGATCTGCAACTGCTCGACCTTCTGCCGGTATGAGTAACGCTTGACGCGGGCGAGGCCGGTATCGACGACGTAGCGGATCCCCGGCACGGTCAGCGAGGTTTCGGCGACGTTGGTCGCGAGCACGATGCGCCGGCCGGCGTGCGGCGCGAAGATCCGCGCCTGCTCGGCCGCGGACAGGCGTGCATAGAGCGGCAGGATCTCGGTGTGCGGCGGATGGTGCTTGCGCAGTGCCTCGGTCGCGTCGCGGATCTCGCGCTCGCCCGGCAGGAATACCAGCACGTCGCCCGGGCCTTCGCGATGCAGCTCATCGCAGGCATCGACGATGGCGTCGTACAGATCGCGCTCGTCGTCATCGTCGTCGGTGCGCACCGGACGGTAGCGGATCGCGACCGGATAGAGCCGGCCTGAGACTTCGATCACCGGCGCGCCATCGAAATGCGCGGCGAAGCGCGCGGCATCGATGGTCGCCGAGGTGACGATCACCTTCAGATCCGGCCGCTTCGGCAGCAACTGCTTGAGATAGCCGAGCAGGAAATCGATGTTGAGACTGCGCTCGTGCGCCTCGTCGAGGATCAGCGTGTCGTACTGCGCCAGGAGGGGATCGGTCTGCGTCTCGGCGAGCAGGATGCCGTCGGTCATCAGCTTGATGCAGGACTCGGGCGAGGTGCGATCGGTGAAGCGGATCTTGTAACCGACCTGCCGGCCGGATTCACAGCGCAGTTCTTCGGCGATGCGGTCGGCGACGGTGCGCGCGGCGATCCGCCGCGGCTGGGTATGACCGATGAGGCCGGTGCTGCCGCGGCCGAGGGCGAGACAGATCTGCGGCAGTTGTGTGGTCTTGCCGGAGCCGGTCTCGCCGCAGACGATGACGACCGGATGCCGCTCGATGAGGGTCGCGATTTGCTCGCGCCGCGCGTTGACCGGCAGATCGTTCGCGAACGTCGGCTTCGGCAACCGCGCCCGCCGCGCCACGACCGCCGCGCGCGAGCGCGCGAGGAGTTGCTCCCGCTCGACCCGCAACGCCTCGCGCTTGTCGCCGAACGCATGCCGCAGCGCGCGCGCCAGCGCCCGCAAGCGTCGCCGATCGGCGCACAGGCAATCGGCGAGTTCGTCGCGGTCGGGCGAATGCGAGGCGTTGGCTGTCAGCGGACGAACAGCAATTCGAGCAGCGCGTGCAGCGGCCGCTCGATGGCGGCGAAGCGGGCGTCGGCGGCGACGATCGACGCCGCCGACTGGCCGTAGCGGCCCGGCTGCAGATCGCTGCCGCAATGCTCGATCAATGCCTGTGCCGAGGCGCGGGTGGTTTCGAGATGGCACTGCAGACCAAGCACGCGGCCTTCGAGCAGATAGATCTGGTTGCGGCAACCTTCGGTCGCGGCGAGATGCAGCGCACCCCGCGGCAGATCGAACGTGTCGCCATGCCAGTGAAACACCAGGCGCGCCGCGTCGTCAGCGAGAAAAGCGACTGGGGACCGCGCGTAGTCGGCGCCTGGCAACAACGGCAGCCAGCCAATCTCGCGCTCCGGATTGCGATACACCTTTGCTCCCTGGGCCGCCGCGATCAGTTGCGCGCCGAGGCAGATACCGAGCACCGGCTTGCCCGCGGCGATGGTCCTGGCGATGAATTCGATCTCGCCGCGCAGCCACGGGTAGTCGGCGTGATCGTGCACGCCCATCGGCCCGCCCACCACGATCAGACCATCGAATTCGTTGCCCGCGGGCAGTGCGTCGTTGGCGTACATCCGGCCGCAACGCAGCGTCGCGCCGGCCTGTTCGGCCCAGGGCTCGATGCTGCCAAGACCTTCGAACGGCACGTGTTGCAGCCAGTGCAGTCTCATGCTGCCGTCAGTGTCCGCCGACCGTCGCGCCCACCAGCGGGCGCTGCTCCGCCTGCCACTTCAGCAGGTGTCCATTCAGGATGCGGACGTCGCCGAAACCGGCGGCAAGCAGCACGTCGGCGGCCAGCTTTGCCCGGCTGCCGCTGCGACAGTAGACGACCACCTCGCGCTGCTTGTCGAAGGGCAACTCGGCAAGCCGCTCGGCGAGTTCGTTGTGCGCGATGTTGACGGCGCCGGCGAGGTGACCGCCGGCGTATTCGCCCGCAGTACGGACATCGAGCAGCGCCGGTTTCTCGCCGGCCGCGAGGCGCGCGGCGAGCTCGGCCGGTTCGATCGTTGCTGGCGCCGCGATCGCGGCGCTGAGCCACAGGCAGGACAGCAGGGCAAGGAACGATGTTCGCAGGTTCATGAGATCACCTCCACGACAGGAGTCACAGGCGGATGAACGCGTCCAGCTTGTTGCCATCTCGATCGCGGAAATATGCGGCGTAGATAACGCCGCCGAAGCGCGGTCCGGGCGCGCCTTCGTCGCTGCCGCCGAGCGCGAGCGCGGTGCGATGCAGCTCATCGACCTGTTCGCGCGACGAGGCCTGCAGCGCGACCATGACGCCGTTGCCGACCGTCGCCGGCTTCCCGTCGAACGGCATGATCGCGACCAGCATCGGCTGATCAGGACGGATCGCCCAGGCGATCATCCGGTCGCCTGCCATTGCACGCTGTGCGCCGAGCACGCGCAGCAGACCGTCATAGAACTCGCCGGCGCGGGCGAGGTCGTTGGTGCCAAGGGTGACGTAGCCAATCATGGGTCTTGCTCCTCGTGGTTCAGTGGGTGGTCAGGGTCCAGATGCCGATCGCGATGAAGCCGGTGCCGGCGACGTAACGCAACACTCTTGGACTGACATACTGCGCAACGAAGCCGCCGGCCAGTACCGCGATCGCGACCGAGGCAATGAGCGCGAGCGAGGCGCTGATGAATACGGTCCAACGGCTCGCCTTGCCGTCGCTCGCGTACAGCAGCGTCGCGAGCTGCGTCTTGTCGCCGAGTTCGGCGAGAAACACCGTCGCGAAAATCGCCAGTGCCGCTTTCCAGTCGAATGTCATTATTTTGAATCCTCCGAATCGAATCCCCCCGCGGTAGCGAGCCGCAGGCTGTTGCACGACCGGTCGGGGACCACGACTCAGCCGGGTGGCCGCAGCCGCTTTGCCGCCACCGAGACGCCGAACAGCGCCAGCGTGACACTGATCACCAGCGCCAGGCCGAGGCTCAACAGGCTCTCGCCGAAGTGCCTGTTCAGCAGCTCGGCGCCGAAGCTGCTGCCGGCGTACACCGCCGGATAGACGATCAGCGCGGTCCAGGTTTCGAAACCGCGCCGTGCCTCACCAAGACTTTCGGAGGTCCTGCGAATGCCGTTGAACAGCACGAAGAAGGCAAACAGATAGGCGGCGAGAACGAGGACGGCTTGCATGGCGGCGGTAGGGTCTGCGTGATACGTGGGACGTGCTGCGCATGATAGCAAATGGCCGGCGGCGGTTAACGCGGATTGGCCGTGTGGGCGGTGCGCAGATACTGGGCGAAGCGCTGGCACAGCGGCGACAGCGTCCGTTGCCGATCGGTGATCAAGAGGAAATGGCGCTCGAAGCGCAGGCCACGCAGCTCGATCAGCGCGAGCACGCCGGTCGCCGCTTCCTTGCGCACCGCGCGTTCCGACAGCAGCGTCATGCCGAGCCCGGCGCAGACCGCTTCCTTGACCGCCGTGGTGCTGCTCAGCGTCGCGGTCACCGGCGGCAGCTCGATGTCGTTGGTCGCGAACACGGCTTCGAGCAGCTTGCGCGTGCCGGAGCCTTCCTCGCGCATGATGAAGGGGCCTGCGGCGATCTCCCGGGCACCGACCCGCTTGCGTCCGGCGAGCGGATGCCCGGCCGGCACGACCAGCACCAGCCGGTCCTGCCACAGCGGTTCGATCGTGAACTGGCGGCTGGAGGGCCGCGAGCCGACGATGCCGGCCTCGACCTGACCCTGATGGACCAGCTCGATGACCTCGGCACTGTCGTTGATGCGCAGATTCAGTTCGACCTGCGGATGCGCCACACAGAACTCCGGCAGCAGCGGCGGCAGGATGTATTCGCCGGGAATGTTGCTGGCCCCGATCTGCAGCGAGCCGCGCACCGCGCCGGCCAGCTCGGACAGCTCCAGCTTCACCGCCGCGTCGTGTTCGAGCATTTGCCGCGCCAGCACATGGAAGCGCCGGCCGACCACGGTCGGGTTGATCTGCCTGGGATTGCGATCCAGCAGGCGCAGCCCCACCAGCGTCTCGAGCCGCGCGATGCGCTCCGAGACCGCCGCCTGGGACAGATGCAGCACCTTCGCCGCGGCGCCGAAGCCGCCGCAATCGACCACGCTGACGAACGCCTTCAACAGCCTGAAATCAAATTCCACCGGTTCGGTCCCTAGGGTCGCCGGCGGCGATCCTATCGGAATATGTGATTCCATCAATCAAAAATATTTATATTCGATTCACCCGACCTTCGGCGTGGCGTTCGCGATCGCTTGCACGGCACCGCGCGCATCGAGGTCATGTTGATCGCGGCCAGCGCGGGTCTGGCGGTCGCCGCGTCCGCGCCGTGCGGCCGGAGCCGGGACGTACAATCGGCGCAGGCCCACATCAAGGAGCAAGCCATGTCAGGATCCATCCGCCCGCACCGCGGTGCGTACCGCCATCCAGCGCCGCTCGCCGGCGCCCTGCTGTTGTGCGGCGCGATCGGCTCGCTGCAGGCGCAGACCTTTCAGGATGCCGCGGCATCGCCGACGAAGTACGCCGAGGGTCGCATCGAACCGGTGTCGAGCTGTGCCGCGCTGGCCGAGCTCGAACTACCGGAGCTGGTACGGATCACGACGCGATCGATCGCGGCAGCCGGCGGTGTGCCGGCGCACTGTCGCGTCGACGGCACCATCGATCCGGAGATCACGTTCCAGGTGAATCTGCCGCAACCGTGGAACGGCCGCTTCTACATGGTCGGCAACGGTGGCCATGCCGGCCAGCAGCCGGACGATCCGTCCCAGGTGCCAAACCGGGATCAAGCGCTGGCGCGGCATTTCGTGATGGCGGCGACCGACACCGGCCATGACGCGGACAAGGAGCCGGGCGGCTCGTTCGTCCTGAGCAATCCACAGAAGGCGATCGATTACGCCTATCGCGCGGTGCACCGCACCGCCGTGACCGCCAAGGCCATCGCCCAGCGCTATTACGGCAAGCCGGTCGCCTACGCCTACTGGAATTCCTGCTCGAATGGCGGCCGCCAGGGCCTGCTCGAAGCGCAGCGGTATCCGGAGGACTTCGACGGCATCGTCGCCAACGCGCCTTGGGTCGATCAGACCGGATTCACCATCGGCGCACTGTGGAACCAGCGCGCCCTCGACGACGTGACGCTGACACCGGGCAAGCTGGCGTTGCTGGCGGAGCGGGTGCAGGCGAAGTGCGATGCGGTCGATGGTCTCGGCGATGGGCTGATCGACGATCCGCGGCAATGCCCGGTCACGGTGGCGCGCGATGTGCCGAGTTGTCCCGCCGGAGTCGATGACGATTCCTGCCTGACCGCCGCGCAGGCCGCGGCGATCCAGAAGATTTACGACGGTCCGCGCGACCGCCAGGGCCGCCCGCTGTTTCCGGGATTCATGCCGGGCAGCGAAGCGCTGGTGCGCGGTGTCGATGGCACGCTCAACAGCAGTTGGCTGAATCTGATCGTGCCGGGCGCACCCGACCGCAAGGCCGCCGATTTCAATCTGGCCGAAGCGACCATGCGTTATCTGGTGCCCCTGACGCCGCAACCGGACTGGGATTATCGGACCTTCGATTTCGATCGCGACGTCGAGACGCTCGATCGCTGGAGCCGACTCGCCGATGCCACCGACATCAACCTGCGCGCATTCCGCGCGCGCGGCGGCAAGCTGCTGCTCACCTACGGCTGGTCCGATCAGATTCTGCAGCCGCTGATGGGCGTCGCGTACTACGAGCAGGCCGTGACCGCGAACGGCCCGAACGGCGAGGACTTCCTGCGCCTGTTCATGGTGCCCGGCATGACCCACTGCGCCGGTGGCCCGGGCCCGGATCAGTTCGATTCGGTCACCGCCGTCATCGATTGGGTCGAGACCGGCAAGGCACCCGACCGGCTCATCGCCCGCAAGCTGACCGACGGCACCGTCACCCGCTCCCGCCCGCTCTGCCCCTATCCACAAGTCGCCCGTTACCAGGGACAAGGCAGCAGCGACGCCGCGGAGAACTTCGCCTGCACCGCCCCCTGAGGAGGCAGGGACTTGTTCCGTCATTACGTGGACGGCCGGGAGCGGCAGTGCCAGCGTCGGGAAGGTCTGTTGCACGCTGACGGCGCGCGGCGTCACCCCGTATTCGAGGCGTTGCCGCCGTCATCACCGGGGGGCAGGTCCGGACGCGTCACGATGAACGTGGCGACCGACAATATCGTGACCAAATGGATCACGAGCACCCAGTTGGGCACGGCAAGCAGAAAGCTCGGCAGCAAGCTTGCCGTCAACGCGATCAGCGCAAGGATCTTCGCCTTGCGCGCGATCGCGCCATAGCGACGCCACGCATGAATCGGCGGGCCGAAGGTCGCATGCCCCAGCAGCCAGTCGTGAAACCGATGCGAACTCCGCGCGAAACACCATGCCGCGACCAGCAGCAGCGGCGTGGTCGGCAGCAACGGCAGGAAGATCCCCAGCGTGCCGAGCGCGACGCACAGCATCCCGGCAGTCAACCAGGCCCAGCGCATCGTCCTGCCGCCGCATTTGCCATACGGCGCAGTGTAGCGAAATCCCGTTGCGGCCAAGGTCGAAATGGAGAGGAAGAACTACAATGAAATGGCCCCAGGGCCGGCCGGACGCGAGGCCGGCAGCGCCGGGCGCACGAGGAAACAGCAATGATCGGTGAGCGCGGCAAGCAACCGGAGCGGAAGGCGCCGGCGCGCGATGAAAGCAGCTATCGCGAACAGGCGCTGAAGCTTTTTCCGTGGCTCTGCGCGCGTTGTGGTCGCGAGTTCGATGGCAAGCGACTGCGCGAGCTGACGGTGCATCACAAGGATCACGATCACAACCGCAACCCACCGGATGGCAGCAACTGGGAATTGCTCTGCCTCTACTGCCACGACGCCGAGCACAGCCGTTATCTCGATCAGCAATGGCTGGGCGCGGCAGCTCCCGGCGGCGAACAGACCGAGCCGGCCACCTGGCAGCCGTTCGCCGGGCTCGGCACGTTGTTACGGCGGGATGAATGAACGCTCACGCCGCCTGGCGTCAGCACCGAGACCTTGCCGCAGGCCAGGTCCGACTCTGAAGCCCTGTCGCAGGCCGTGCTTGGCGGGCTAGGTCTCGCCGCTGCTGCCCACCTTCAACATTGGCCGTGACCTGCAGGAAGGACGCCTGCGTGCCGCATTGCCAAGCCGCTCCACGGCAAGACCATATCGTGCGTATCGGGATGCCGGACCGGCATCACCCCAGCAAGCCCTGCACCCGCTCGAGGAACCAGAACGCCGCGATGCTGCCGACGAGGTAACTTGCCGGCCGCCGCAATGCGTCCAGGGCATGGCCACCGGAATTCACGTCGCCGGTACCGCGCGGACTGAAGCGCAGCCGCTTCGCGGCGGCGAACAATGCGAGCATGGCGCCGGCGAAGATCACCTGGCCGATCTCGACACCGACATTGAAGAACAGCAGGCCGGTCAGCAGATGCCGCTCCGGCAGGCCGACCTCGGCCAGCGCGGCGGCGAAGCCGAAGCCGTGCAACAAGCCGAAGCTTGCCGCGATGGCGATCGGATAGCGCCAGGTCACGGTCGAGCGATCGTTGCAGGCGATTTCGCGCGCCAGAAACAGCACACTGAGCGCGATCGCCGCTTCGACCGGCGGCACCGCGACGCGCAGCACGCCGAGCGCGGCGAGCCCGAGCGTGATCGAATGCGCGAGCGTGAAGCCGGTGATGGTCACCAGCACCCGCCGCCAACTGCCGGCGATCCAGAGCAGGCAGGCGACGAACAGCAGATGGTCGATGCCAAGCCAGATGTGTTCGATGCCCAGCACGGTGTAATCGCGCGCGACGCCATGCCGCGTTTCGCGCCGCGGCACGTCGAAGCGCGGCTCGCGTGGATGGACGATGCGGGTCTGCTCGGCACCATCCAGTGCGCGCAGCCGGACGATGCTGACGATGGCGGGGCTGCCGCGCGGATATTCGAGTTCCAGTTGCCGGCCGCCGAGCGGCTCGGCGCAGCGAAACCGCGCCGTGGTGGCGGCAGGAGCTTCATCGACGTAGGCGCAATCCTTGGGCAAGCGCACGCGCGGCAGCAGCCGCGCATCGACGCCGATCGGGGCGCGCGCGTAGACGTCGAAGCTGCCTTCGCCCACTTCGGTGAGTTGCAGATAGAACGGCCGGCTGTCATCGGCGGCGAGCCGGGTCGTGCCGAGCAGGAGTGCCAAGAGCCATGGCACAGGCCAGCAGCTCAAGCGAACGCGCCAGCAACGCGCCGCCACCCGGGCCCCTGCAACAGCGGCCGCGCGCGGCATCTACCGGTTTCCCCGCGGCGGGCTCTCCTGCCCATCGATGTTGAAGAAGATCGGCGAGGTCCAGGCGCGCTCCTGATGCGTCGGCGGCACGCTGTCCGGGATCGGCTGGTTGTTGCGCACGGCGAGATAGGTCGGCCAGCGCGGCGTCGGGATCTCGATCACCCGGGCGTAATACACTGCCGGCGCGTGCGGGTTGAATTCGGTGTCTTCCCATTCGCCGGCGAGCTGCGCCGCGCCGATGGTGTTTCTGTAGCTCGCGGTCGTCACATCGACGGAGCTGCCGATGTCCGGCACCTTGCCGGTCTTCGCATCGCGCTTGCGCGTGCCGGCCCAGACGACATCGAAAACGCGCTCGTGGCTTTGCCCTGCCTCGCGCCAGACCTTGACGATCTGGATGCGATCGAGATTGCCGCCATCCGGGTCCTTCAGCGCCTGCACCAGGAATCGCGGTCGCGCCGCCGCGTTTGGCGGCGGTGCGAGATCGCCGCCCATCGGCACGCCGCCGGCATAGGCCTCGCCGACCCAGCCATGGCGATACACCAGGCCGACCGGGTAGCTCCAGCCGCCGAACAGCCGCACCTGCAAGCGCGGGCCGGAAGTCGCAAATACCTCGCGCCGCTTCATCGCCGCGAACAACGCCTCGCGCGTGTTCTGTTCCGCCCAGATGCCGGCAATGCCGCTCGCCGCGAGCGCCGCGACCGGAGCGCGCAGCACGGCATTGGTCGTCGTCAGGATCTTCTGCACGTTGGCGCCGAACGGAAAATCGCTGTTGCCGAGCGCGCCGGTGTGGTTGTCCTCCTCGGTCGCCGCGGTCGAGGAGTGATAGTCGCTGGAACCGACCAGGCCATAGGCATACGGATTGACGCCGGTGCGCTCGGCGATCTCCATGCCGCGGGCGTAGCCTTCGCGCGCATAGCTGCCGTGGATCTCGCCGCGTTCGCCCTGGACGTTGTGATCGAGCACTTCGAAACCGGCGAACTCGTCGTCCGGCGACAGCTCGGGATGCGTCTCGCTGGTGCCCTTGATCTGGGTGACCTCCACCAAGCGCTCGTTACGCGCCTTGATGGTCGCGAAGTCGCGATCGATCGGCTTGCCGTAGGAGTCTGTATAGGCGAACTGCATGCCGTTGCTGAGATTCATGTTGTGCGGGATCAACACCGAATCGATGCCGTTGGCGCGGTTGTTGTCGGCATAGCGCCAGAGGTCTTCGGGGTGGCGCGAATCGAGCGCGCTGAACGGCAGTTCCGGATAGTTCGGTCCCGGGAACACCGCGACGCGATGGAAGTGCGAGCCGTCCGGCGTGTTCGACCATTCGAACGCGACGAAGGTCGTGAACCGGCCGGGATCGTTGAATTGCTCGGCGGCATCGATCACTTGCTGCCAGTTGTTGCGCTTGATCGCGTCGGTGTTCAGCTCGGCGATCGGCTCGGGGCCATAGAACGCATTGCGCATGATCCTGGTGAAGCCGGGCCGGCCTTCGGCAACCATTTCGTCCGGCCAGCCCGTTTCCTCGAAGGGATGCTCGCGATTGATGAGCTGCAACGCGACGCCGAGATACTCGGCGTGATCGGCGACTGCGAGAAAATCGAGCGGCGCCTTGCGCTGCACGGTGCGGCCGAGATACACGACCGGGAAACCCTGGGCATGGCGATAGGCGTCGGCGCGCGTGGTGCGGGTATCGCCCCAGGCGGCGTCGTAGGAATGACTGGTGTGCAGATGCAGATCGCCGAAATAGGCGTTCCGCAACGGATTACTCGGCAACGAGCGATCCAGCGCCACCGCCGTCTGCGTCAGTGCCAAGGTCAGGGCCGCACCCAACAGGGTTTGCTGCGTGACTCTCGAGTTCATCTGTCTGCTCCCCATCGCTGTATCATCCGCCGCCCATGAGGCCGAGTTGGTGAGTGCATCCGTGCGCCGCATCCTGCGGGAACCAATGGTTCTTTTTCTGCTTGCCGGCGCCGCGCTGTTCGCGCTGTCGCGCCTGGCCGCGAACGATGCCGAGCGCGACGACCGGCGCATCGTGATCGACGCCGCGCTGGTCGCGCATCTCGCCGCATTGCATCGCGCCCAGTTCGGCATCGACCCGGACGACGCGACCCGGGAACGACTGATCAGCGACCACGTCCGCGACGAGGTGCTGTACCGCGAGGCGCTGGCGCGCGGGCTCGAGCGCGACGACGACATCGTCCGCCGTCGCCTGATTCAGAAGCTCGAATACGTGCTCGCCAGCGATGCCGAACTCGCGCTGCCCACGGCCGCCACGCTGCACGCCTATTATGCCGCCCACCGCTCCGACTACCTGAGCCCCGGCCGGGTCACGTTCGATCAGCGCTACTTCAGCACCGATCGCCCCGATGCCGCGGGCCGCGCTGCGGCGGCGCTGACCGTGGCCCAAGGCACCGGCGATGTCGGCGGCGACCCGTTGCCGCTCGCGGCGCGCTACGAGGCGGTGACGCGGGTGCAGGCACGCCAGGTGTTTGGCGACAGCCCGTTCGTCGCGGCGCTGTTCACCGCGCCGCCGGGCACCTGGACCGGACCAATCGCCTCGGGCTACGGCCTGCATCTGCTGCGGGTCACCGCGCGGACCGAGGACGCGCCACGGCCGTTCGCCGAAGTCGAAGCCGACGTGCGTGACGCCTGGCTGCGCGCCGCGCGCGAGCAGGCGGTCAATCGCGCCGTCGCCGCGCTGATCGCGCGCCACCGCACGGAACGGCGGGATCGCTAGCGAGGTGAAGGCGTGTACCAGATCGGCGACGACCAGGCGCGTTCCTGGATCCGCAGTGGCTGGCGCGTCGTGGCGGGATCCATGCCGAGCGCGACCGCGTCGTGGACCTGATGGCGCGGCGTCGGGATTTCCAGCACGCGCACGTAGTAGAACGCCCGTTGCTTCGGGTCGAACTCCGGATCGGTCCACAGCGCGGCGAGCTGCACCGCGCCGATCGTGTTGCGGTAGCTCGCGCTGGCCGGATCCACCGTGTCGCCGACCGGTGGCAGGCGGCCATCATCGCCGTGCAGCCGAGCGCCGGCCCAGGCGGCATCGAAGATCCGTTCGTGGGTCCTGCCGGCGGCATCGAGCCAGCCCTTGATCACCTGAATCCGATCGAGGTTGGCGCCCTGCGGATCCTTCTGCGCCCGGATCAGCAGCGATGGCGCGCGCTGGCCCGAAGTGGTTGCCAGGTCGCCGCCCATCGGCACGCCGCGGGCATAGCCGATCGTGGCGATGTCGGCGACGCCGGCATCGCGCGCGCGAAAGCCGTAACCGGCAAAGACCCGCAACGCGATGCGCGGACCGGAGGTCGCATAGACCTCCTTGCGCTGGAAGGCCTGAGCGATCGCCTCGCGCGTGTTGGCGCTGGCCCAGACACCGGCGAGACCCGACGCCGACAATTCCCACGCCGCCATCGTCGCCCGCGCTTCGGGCGGCCGCGGCTGCTGATCGGCGGTGGCGCGGGTCTGCGGCAGCAGATCGTTGGCCGAGACGCCAAGAAAATCCGTTTCCTCGGTGGACGTGAGCCCGGTGTGGATGTCGGAGCCGCCAATCATGCCGAACTTGTAGGGATTGACGCCGGCGCGCCCTTCGATGGCGAGCCCGCGCAGCAGCGCCGAGCGCGCGTAATCGCCTTCGAGCGGCTTCGGTTCCTGATTGAAGAACAGCCGGCGGAACACCTCGAACTCAGCGAACTCGTCATTCGGCGACAGCGCCGGATGCACTTCCGACGTGCCCTTGACCTGAGTGATCTCGAGCACCGGCTCCCAGCGCATCCGCGTCCGGGCATAGGCGGCATCGATCGGCCGGCCGCTGCTGTCGATCAGATCAAACATCAAGCCGGTGGACATGTTCGCGTTGTGCGGGATGGCGATGAAATCGGCGCCGGTCGCGGCGCTGGTGCGATCGAGCCAGGCCCAGAGATCCTCGGGCACGGTGCTGTCGAGCGAGCTGTAGGGAAAGAACGCACGCAGACTTTCGGCCGGCGCCGCCGAAAAGATCACGCGATGCAGATTGCGGTTGTCGCGATGCGAGGTCCATTCCCAGCCGGCGAACGCGGTGAACCTGCCCGGCTCGTTGTGCCGCTCGGCGGCGTCGATTTCATCGAGCCACGGCTGCACCATCAACGGCCGGTAGGCTTCGAGCATCGCATCCTGCGAAATCTCGGGGTTCGGCGAGAACAGCAGGCGGAAGAACACGGACGGATTCTCGCGCGCGATCGCGTGCAGCCGCCGGCCGACCTCAGTGCCGGTCAGGCGCGGGTCGTCGCGCTGCGCGAAGATTTGCAGGCCGAGAAAGTCGGAGTGATCGGCGACCACCAGAAAATCGAGCGGCCGCGTGATCCGGATCCGCGTGCGCAGGGTCGGATGCAGTACCGGCATCCCTTTCGCATAGCGATAGGCCTGCTCGGGATCGATCAGCGTATTGCCGGTGCCGTAGGAATCGGTCGAGTGCGAGGTGTGCAGGTGTGTGTCGCCCCACAGCAGGATGGTCTCGGCGTTCGCGGCAGGCGCGAGCGCGAGCAGCGCGATGAGGGCGCCGCGGGCGTGAATCTTGGTCATGGAATCCTCCTGGTCGGTTGCGCCGCTGCCGCGATCGAAGCGCGCCGCGGCGCGATCAGGGCACCAGCCCGTTGTCGCGGTGATAGTTGTCCCAGAGCTTCACCATCGCCGCGAGCCGCTCCGGTTCCAGGTGGCTCAGATCGTTCTGCTCGGACGGATCGCGCGCCACGTTGAACAGCCGCCATGTCGCCTTGTCGCGCTCGGTCGCGTCCCAGACGATCTTCCAATCGCCCTGGCGGATCGTGCGATGGCCATATAACTCCCAGCCGAACGCCTCATCCGCGGCATGTACCTGTGGCACCTTGCCGGTCACCAGGGGCCAGAGCGATTTGCCGGTCGGCGGCAGCACCTCGCGGCCCTGGAAGTTCGTGCCCGGATGGCGCGTGCCGGCGATTTCGAGGAAGGTCGGCAGCAGATCCATCACCGTGCCGAGCGCGTTGCTGCGGGTGTTGCCCGCCACCGCCTGCGGATAATGCACGAAGGTGGGGACGCGAAAACCTCCCTCGTACGTCGTGCCCTTCGAGCGGTTGTAGGCGACCGATCCGGCACGCGCCCAGTTCGGGCCATACATCACGTAGGAATTGCCGGCGCCGAGATTGTCGAGCGAGTTGTCGCAGCACGTCTCGACCCACTTCTTCAGCGGCTCCATCGTGTCGCGCCGCAGATATTCGGCGCCGTTGTCGGACAGGAACACGATCACCGTGTCGTCATACTGGCCAGAGCGTTTCAGGTAGTCGACCAGCTGGCCAATGTAGGAATCGAGATCCGCAACCATCGCCGCATAGACTTCCATCTTGCGGGCCTCGATGCGTCGTTCCTCCGCACTCAGTTCCTCCCAGCGCGGCTGCCCGGCGACCGGCGGGACCGGCACATGGTCACGCGGAATCAGCCCGAGTTCCTGGGCGCGGGCGAAGCGGCTCTGATACAGCGCTTCCCAGCCGGCGTCGTACTTGCCCTTGAACTTCGCGATCGAATCCTTCGGTGCCTGCAATGGCCAATGCGGCGCGGTATACGCGAGCCAGGCAAAGAACGGCTTGCCGTCCTTGCGATCGCGCTCGATGAAATCGATCATCCTGGTCGTGTAGTCGCGCGTCGTATAGAAATCGTCGCCGACGTTGACCAGCTCGTCGCCATCGAAATACGACGCCTTGCCCGGGCCATTCCACGACAGGCCGCCGAGATGCGCCGCGCCGTCGAGCGAGGCGAAGACCTGCTCGAAGCCACGGCCGCGCGGGCTCGTTTCCTTGCTCCGGCCGAGGTGCCACTTGCCGGTCATGTAGGTGTGATAGCCGGCGGCGCGCAGCAATTCGGGGAGACTCGCGACGCGGAAGTTCAGATGGCCTTCGTAACCGGGCTTGCCGTATTGCACGCTGTCCTTCGCCGGCGGCCCCATCACGCCGAGACCGGCGCGGTGATTGTCCATCCCGGACATCAGCATCGCCCGCGTCGGCGAGCAGGTGACGTTGGCGTAGAACTGCGTCAACATCATGCCGCCGCGCGCCAGATTATCCAGATTCGGCGTCGGGATCTCGCCGCCGTAGACGCCCAGGTCGGAATAGCCGAGGTCGTCGGCGACGATCAGCAGGATGTTCGGCCGCACATCGCGGCGCGCCGCTTCCTGCGCGGCGGCGCTGCCCCGATCCGGGGCCGGCAATGCGAGCGCCGCAAGTGCCGCGACGATAACCGCAAGCGCCGTGCGCCGCGGGCAGGTGGCTTGGTTCATCTTCAGGTTCTCGTGATCAGGGGCAGATTCAGAATAAGCGTTCGCATCCATGAGTCAAGGCACCCGCCGATCCATACCGCTGCCACAGCGTGGCTCGTGCATCGGCGGCGAAACAGAGGAACGTCGGTACCCGTGACCCAGCCATCAAGCATGCATCGCCCACGGCCGCTAGCAGGCCATTAAATAAGCAAGAGGGAGACACGACATGGCACTCGGAACCTTCATCACGCTGGCTTTGCTCGTCATCGTGGTCGGTTACTTCATCCTCCTCTACAACAACCTGGTGACGCTGAAACATAACGTGTCGCGGGCCTGGTCGAACATCGACGTGCTGCTGAAGCAACGACACGAGGAGCTGCCGAAGCTGGTCGAAGTCTGCAAGCGCTACATGCAGCACGAGCAGGAGACGCTGACCCGCGTGATCGCTGCCCGATCATCGGTGTTCGCGGCGCGCGAGGCGGGCAACATCGCCCAGCTCGGCGCGGCGGAATCGCTGTTGCGCCAGGGCCTCGGCAACCTGTTCGCGCTGGCCGAGAACTATCCGGAACTCAAGGCCGACGAGAATTTCCGGCACTTGCAGGAGCGCATCACCGCGCTGGAGAACGCGATCGCCGATCGGCGCGAGTTCTACAACGAGTCGGTCAACATCAACAACATCCGCATCGAGCAGTTCCCCGATCTGATCGTCGCCCGGCTGGCGGGATTTGGCGCCCGCGAGCTGCTGGAATTCGCCGCCGAGGACACCGCCGACATCGACGTCAAGGCGCTGTTCGGCTAAGGCCCTGTTGCTGCTTCGCGGATGTCCCAGTACCAGGTACTGCGCGATCAGATCGCGACCGCGCCCGCCGCCAGTTTCTGGGTGGCGATCGCGATCGCGGCGCTGCTGGGCACCATCGCGCTGTTCTTCGCCGCGGGCGCGCTGCGACGGCGGTTCGCCATCACCGGCACGCCGACCTCGCTGATCCGCTCCGCGGCGCAGGGGTACGTCGAGTTCGAAGGGCACGGCGAGCTGCTGGACGGCGAGCCGATCATCGCGCCGCTGTCGCAGCGGCACTGCACCTGGTTCCGCTACAAGATTGAACAGCGGCGCGAGCGCGTTTCCGGCGGTCGCCGCGAAAGCGAATGGCAGGTGATCGAGCAGGGCGTCAGCGATGCGCTGTTCCAGCTGGTCGACAGCAGCGGCCGCTGCGTCGTCGATCCCGACGGAGCGACGGTCACGCCCAGCGTGCGCCGGGTCTGGTACGGCACCAGCGCGCGGCCGGACGGGCCGAATGCGCCGCGCTTTTCCTTCGGCCAGCGCTACCGCTTCAGCGAGGAGCGGATGCATTCGGGCGATCCGCTGTTCGCCATCGGCATGTTCCTCACCGCCGGCGGCGCCGGCGCGGCGTTGCCGAACGCGGCCGAGATCCGCGATCTGATCCGGCTGTGGAAGGTCAATCAGGAAGAGCTGTTGCGACGATTCGATCGCACTCGTGACGGCACGATCGACGCGACCGAATGGGAAGCGGTGCGCGCCGCCGCGATTGCCGAGGTCACCGCCCGCTCACCGGCAACGCTGGCGCCGGCGGTGGACGTGCTGCGCGCATCCGGCGATCCGGGCCGCCCGTTCGTGCTCGCGGCGATGTCCCAGGAAGATCTGATCCGCCGTCTCGGCTGGCAGGCACTCGGCGGCCTGACGGTCGCGCTCGCCGTCGCCGTCGGGATATTCTGGGCCATCACTCTTCGCCCCTGAGGCCCGCACCGTGCCGACCATCGCCACCTGGAACGTCAATTCGTTGCGCGCGCGTCTGCCGCTCCTGCTGTCCTGGTCCGCGGCGACGCTGCCGGACATCATCGCGTTGCAGGAGACCAAGGTTCCGGACGAGGACTTTCCCGGCGAGGCGATCGGCGCGGCCGGTTATCACGCGCTGTACGCGGGACAGAAGACCTTCAACGGCGTCGCGACGCTGGCGCGCAGCCCGGGCGAATTGCTCGGCACCGAACTGCCCGGGTTCGCCGATCCGCAACGGCGCGTGCTGTTGACGCGGCATGGCGAGCTGCGCCTACTCAATCTGTATGTGCCGAATGGCGCCGAGGTCGGCAGCGACAAGTATCGCTACAAGCTCGCCTGGCTGGACGCGCTCATCGCCCATGTCGGCGAATTGCTGCGCGCGCCCGAACCGCTGATCGTGCTCGGCGACTTCAACATCGCGCCGGAAGATCGCGACGTGCACGACCCCAAGGCCTGGGAAGGATCGGTGCTGGTCAGCCCGCCGGAGCGCGAACGGTATTTCCGGCTGCTGGCGCTCGGTCTGGTCGATGTCTTTCGCCTGTTTCCGCAGCCCGACGGCGCCTATTCCTGGTGGGATTACCGCGCCGCCGGCTTTCGCCGCAATCTGGGCCTGCGGATCGATCTCGTGCTCGCCTCACCCGCCGCAGCCGCGGCCTGCCGCGGCTGCGTCATCGACCGCGAACCCCGCGGCTGGGAACGGCCGTCCGACCACACTCCGGTACTCGCGACCTTCGCCTGAGCCCTCGGCGGGCCCATCTTAATTCCCATCGTCATCCCTGCTACGCTAACCGCCGTTCGCCAGCGCCACGCCGGCGGGCGGCGTTGTCGCGATGAGGGCTGAAGCATGCCTCGACTGCTGCTGATCAATCCCCGTTTTCCGGAAAGCTTCTGGAGTTTTCGCTGGGCGCTGCAACAGGTATTGCCCGGCAAGCGCGCCATCAATCCACCTTTGGGACTTGCCACGCTCGCGGCGCTGTGTCCACCGGATTGGCAGGTGACCATCGTCGACGAGAATGTCGAGAGCGTACCGCTCGATCCCGCGGCCGATCTGATCGGCATCTGCGGCATGGGCGTGCAGTACGCGCGCCAGAGCGAACTGCTGCGCTATTACCGCGACCGCGGCCATTACGTCGTCGCCGGCGGCAGCTATGCCTCGCTCTGCCCCGAGCGTTATCAGGGCATCGCCGATACGGTCATCTCCGGCGAGGCGGAATACATCTGGCCCAGGTTCTGCGCCGACTTCACCGCCGGCACGGCGCAGCCGCTGTATCGCGAGGAGGGCACCGTCGATCTGGCCGATTCGCCGACGCCGCGCTTCGACCTGCTGAAGCTGAATCGGTACACCAACGTCGGCCTCCAGTTCTCGCGCGGTTGTCCGTTTCACTGCGAGTTCTGCGACATCATCGTGATGTTCGGCCGCCGCCAGCGCAGCAAGACGCCGGAACAGATCGGGCGGGAGCTCGATTTGCTGCGGGCGCAGGAAGTGCGCTCGGTGTTCTTCGTCGATGACAATCTGATCGGGCATCACGGCAAGGTGCGCGAGCTGCTGCACTTCCTGATCGACTACCAGCGCCGGCACGATTACCCGTTCAGCTTCGGCACCGAAGTCTCGATGAATCTGGCCGGCGACGACGAACTGCTCGACCTGTTCCGCCAGGCGCGATTCGGCTGGGTGTTCATCGGCATCGAATCACCGGATCCGGCCAGCCTGCGCGAGACCGGCAAGACACAGAACCTGCGCAAGGATCTGCTTGGCTCGCTGCACCACATCTACGCCCATGGCATCGACGTGATGGCGGGGTTCATCGTCGGCTTCGACAACGACACGCTGGACACCTTCGCTCGCCAGGAGCGGTTCATCGGCGCCTCGGGTATCCAGGTGGCGATGGTCGGCTTGCTGACCGCGCTGCCGCGCACGCCGCTGTATGAGCGCTTGCAGCGCGAAGGCCGGCTGCTGTGCGCCGAGGCGCACGAGGACAACACCCGCGCCGGCACCAACTTCCGTCCGCGCAACATGGAATACGATGCGATGGTCGCGGCCTATCGCGCGCTGTTCCAGCGGCTGACCAGCGATCGCGGCATCGCGCTGCGCATCCGCCACAAGGCGCGCTCGTTGCGCCGCCCGGCCAGCGCGCCGGGCTATGCCCGCCGTGAGCGGCTGACCATCCTGCTGCGGCTGCTGCGCCACGGCATCCTGCCCGGCGGGCCGCGGCGCTGGTTCGAATTCCTGCGCACCGTGCCGCTGACCGCGCCGTGCCGCTGGCCAAGCATCATTGGCGACTGGATTGCCGGGTTGTCGATCCGCGATTACGTCGAGCGCAAGTTCCAACCGGATCCGGCGCGAGCGCATCGCCTCGGCCACCAGGCGCTGGCGCAGATCCGCCGGCAATGCGCGGTGGCGCTGCGCCAAGGCACCTTGCAGGCATCGCTTGCACTCAGCGAACTCGGCGCCGAGCTCGGGTTGACGCTGCGCGGTGCGGTGGATGCGCGCTTCTTCACCTCCTGCGCCGATCGCATCGAGCGGATGTTGCAACGCACCCCGGCGACGGTGTCGGTGCGCATCGAGGAACTGGCGGCGAACCAGCGGGAGCATCTCGAAGGTTTGCTGCGCCAATTGGCACGCTTCGGCGATCGGATCTCGATTCACGTCAGCGCCGCGATGCGGCCACTGCTACCGATCGATTCGTCGGTGTTCAACGTCGTGCTGAGCGAGAGGTAAGCCGCCTAGCCTCGCAGCCGGCGGCGAACGTCGGCCAGCACGCGGCGGCTGACCGGGACGACTTCGGCGACACCATCGAGCAGGAGATGATTGCCGCCGGCACCGTCCGGTTCGAGGCAGCGGACGTAGCGCACCGCCACCAGCGCGGTGCGATGCGCGCGCAGGAACCGGTCGCCCAGTTCCTCTTCCAACGTCCGCAGCGATTCGTCGAGCAGCAACTCGCCCTCGGGCCACACCGCGCGCACGTAGCGCTGATCGGCGCACAGGCAACGGATCTCGTCGACCGCGACCAGCACCAGCCGGCCTTTGGACCAGGCGCTCAAATGCGTCCGCGCCGTGCTCATGCCCTCCGGGTCCGGCGCCGGACCGCGCGACCGCAACGCCACCCGGTCCAGGGCTTCGCGCAGCCGCTCCGTACGGATTGGTTTCAGCAGGTAATCGATCGCGCGCGCCTCGAAGGCCGCCAGCGCATGCGCGTCATAGGCGGTGGTGAAGATCACCGCCGGGCCATCGTGCAGCCGGGCGAGATGACGCGCGGTCTCGATGCCGTCCATGCCTGGCATGCGGATGTCGAGCAGGACCAGATCGGGGCGCAACTCCTGCGCTAAGCGCAAGGCCTCGATGCCATTGCCGGCCTCGCCGACCACGGTACCGCGGGCGAGATCGCCGAGCTGGGCGCGCAGCCGGGCCCGGGCCAGCGGCTCGTCGTCAACGATCAGGATGCGCATCGCTGCTCAGGCAAGGAAAATTCAGCTGCACTGTATAACTGGTCTCGGTCTGGCTGATGGTCAGCGTCCCGTCCGGCCCGAAGTGCGCGGCGAGGCGCTCGCGCACATTGTCCTGCGCCATGCGGCTGCCGGCACGCTTCGGCCGTGCCAGGCCGAGCGGATTCGCAATCACGATCGACAGTCGTTCTTGCCGCCGGATGCCGGTCACGGTGATCGTGCCCCCTTCGGTCAGCGGTTCGATGCCGTAGTGGATCGCGTTTTCCAGCAGCGGCTGCAGCGTCAGCGCCGGCAGTCGCGCATCTTGCGGCAGCTCGTCGATGTGCCATTCGACGGCGAGCCGATCGCCGAGCCGCAGCGCCTCGATCTCGAGATAGTGCCGCGCCAGGCGCAATTCCTCCGCGACCGAAACCAGCCGCGTGCCATCGGCCAGGCTGGCGCGAAACAGCTCGGCCAGATCCTCGACCGCGCGTTCGGCGAGTACCGGACTGGTCCGGGTCAGACTGGCGATGGTGTTCATGCAGTTGAAAAAGAAATGTGGCCGGATGCGCGATTGCAGCGCTTGCAGCCGGGCTCGCGACTCCGCCTCGATCTGCCGCCGCCAGTGATGCTGGACATAGAAGTAGCGCAACGCCAGCGCATTGACGATCACACTGATCCCAAGCGTGCGCAACAGAAACGCGCCATGTCCGGAGCGGATCGGACCCGGCCGCGCGCCGAGCGTCCACCAGGCAAGCTCGGCGACGACCGCGGTCGCGAGCAGCGTCAGCAGATAACTCGTGCCGACCGCGATCGGCTCCGGCAAGCGCGCCAGCCAGCCGCGCGCGAGGCACAGCGTCGCCGCGATCAGCAACGCGATGAGTTGCGTATAGAGGGAAATGAAACCGAACGTCTCGAACCGCGACCGCGGTTCACCGGCCGGCGCCAGCGCCAGCATGATCGCGAGCAACTGGGCAAACAGAATCACCAGAAACGCCGGCCGCAGTCCGCACAGTTCTGGCAGGAACAGCTCGCCTGTCGCGCGCCGGCCGGTTGGTTCCATCAGTTATACTGTCTCCCGTTTCGAGATCACCGAAAGCGCCGCATGAAGCCAAGCATACCCGCCGCGGACGCCGAACCACAGCCCCAGTCGCAAGCAACCGAAAAGCCGTGGGGCGGCCGTTTCGAGCAAGCCACGGATCGTTTCGTCGAAGCCTTCACCGCCTCGGTCGCCTTCGACCGGCGGCTGTATGCGCAGGACATCGCCGGCTCGATCGCGCATGCGACGATGCTGGCCGAGGCCGGCATTCTCGGCGCCGCCGAACAACAGCAGATCGTCGCCGGCCTCACTGCGATCCGCGCCGAGATCGATGCCGGCCACTTCACCTGGTCCGTCGCCCGCGAAGACGTGCACATGAACATCGAGTCGGCGCTGATCGCCCGTATCGGCGAGGTTGGCAAGAAACTGCACACCGCCCGCTCGCGCAACGATCAGGTCGCGACCGATCTGCGGCTGTATCTGCGCGACACCGTCGACGTCCTCGACCGACAACTGCTGCGGCTGCTCGGCGCACTGCTCGACTTCGCCGAACGCGAGGCGGATACCGCGATGCCCGGCTTCACCCACCTGCAACCGGCACAGCCGATCACGCTCGGCCACCATGTGCTCGCCTGGTTCGAGATGCTGCTGCGCGATCGTGCCCGCTTCGCCGACTGCCGCAAGCGCGTCAACGTGCTGCCGCTCGGCGCCGCCGCGCTCGCTGGCACGACCTTTCCGATCCGGCGCGAACGGGTCGCCGAATTGCTCGGCTTCGCCGCGGTCGCGGAGAATTCGCTGGACGCCGTCAGCGATCGCGATTTCGCGATCGAGTTCGCCTCCTGCGCGGCGCTGACGATGATCCATCTGTCGCGCATCGCCGAGGAGCTGGTGCTGTGGAGCTCGCAGCAATTCCGTTTCATCGAGCTGCCCGATGCGTTCTGCACCGGCAGTTCCATCATGCCGCAGAAGAAGAATCCGGACGTGCCGGAGCTGGTACGCGGCAAGTCCGGCCGGGTCACCGGTCATCTGATGGGCCTGCTGATGCTGATGAAGTCGCAACCGCTGGCGTACAACAAGGACAACCAGGAAGACAAGGAACCGCTGTTCGACACCGCCGATACCGTGCATGACTGTCTGCGCGCGTTCGCCGATCTAATCCCGGCAATCGAGCCGCGGCGCGAGCACCTGCTGCAAGCCGCGGCCCAGGGTTTCACCACAGCGACCGATTTCGCCGACTATCTGGTGCGCCGCGGCGTGCCGTTCCGCGACGCGCACGCGATTGTCGGTCAGGCGGTACGCACCGCTATCGCCAAGGGCTGCGATCTCGCGCAACTCAGCCTCACCGAACTCGGCGGCGGCCACGCGCCGGTCACCGAGGAAATCTACGAGCTGCTGACCGTCGAAGGCGCGCTGCTCGCCCGCGATCACCTTGGCGCAACGGCGCCGGCGCAGGTCCGCGCCGCGATCGTCCGCGGGCGCAAACGCCTGAGTTCTCGCTGAACAGGCTCTGAACGAGTCACTTCTGGACTTGTTCAGCGTCGCGCCCATCCAGGCGCGCGTACGGTCTGGCGAGGGCAGGGCTCGCCTTGCCAATCCGCACAGCCGACCACGGTCACCGGCGCGGTGGCACTCATGCGGGTGTAGCATGGCCAGAACAACGTTGGCCGGCTGTTCCGGTTCGAGGAGACGCACATGAAACCAGTCCGCATCGTCGTTTTCGCTCTCATCGCCATCGTCGTGGTCGTGCTCGCAGTCCCGGTGATCGTGCTTTCGGTCATCGACGGGGATGACGTCAAGGACTTCGTCGCCAACCGCGTGTTCGAACAGACCGGCCGCAAGCTCGAATTCACCGGCCCGGTCGAGGTCGGCTTCTGGCCGAAACTGTCGCTCAAGACCGGCGCGGTCAACTTCACCAACGCACCCGGCTTCGGCGACGAGCCGATGTTCGCGGTGCGGGAGTTTCAGATCGCGCTGGCCACCGCACCGCTGTTGTTGCGCCGTGACATCGTGCTCGACGCGGTGCGCCTGCACGGCCTGCGCCTGAACCTTGTCCGCAACGCCACCGGCGCCGCCAACTGGGACGGCCTCGCCAGCAGCGAAGGCGAACCGCTGCAACTCGGCGGGATCACGCTGGGCGGCATCGACATCCAGGATGCGGCGATCAGCTATACCGATGCGACGCCGGACGCACCGCAACAGGTCACGATCCGCGATCTCGCCGCCGCCACCGACGCCTTCGTCGTCGGCGAGCCGATCGCGTTGCGCCTGAGCCTGAACGGCACGGCGACCCGGCCGGCGCTCGATGGTGGCGCGGAGCTGCGCGGCACGCTGCAGTACGAACTCAACGCGCAGCACTATCGCATCGACGATCTGGTGCTGGAGACCACGCTGCGCGGCAACAATCTGCCGGGCGGCGCCGCCGTCATCAGCGCCCGTGCCGCGGTCGAAGGCGATCTCAAGGCGGGCACGACACAACTGCGCAACCTCGCGCTGTCCGGCCTCGGCAGCGAACTGTCCGGCCAGATCGAACTGGCCGGCGCTGCCGGCACGCGCGGCGAACTGCGCGCCAGCGGACAGGATCTGGCGCTGCTGTTTCGCGTCGCCGAGCTCGCCGCCGCGGCGCAGTTGCGGCAGGCGCGGGATCGCTCCTTCACGCTCGCCACCCGCTTCGACGTGAATCCGGACAAGGGCACCGCGAGCGTGCCGGAATTCACGCTTGACCTGCTCGGCGCCAACCTGCGCGGCGAGCTGAACGCGCGCAATCTCGATCGCGACCAGCCGGCCGTCACCGGCAGCATCACCGCATCCGGACCCGATCTGCCGGCGGTGCTCGCGGTGCTCGGGCAGTTCCAGAGCACGAAGGAAAAGCCGTTGCTGCGGATGGCCGAGAGTCTCGGCGCGGTGCGCGACAAGGCGTTCACCGCGGTGACGCAGTTCAATGCCGATCTCGGCTCCGGGCAGGTCGAGTTGTCACAGCTCGAACTGAGCGGTCTCGGTTATGGCGTCACCGGGAACTTCAAGGCCGACGACATCAATCGCGCCTCCGGCGCCATCGCCGGCAAGCTCGCGCTACGCGGCGAACCGGCCGGCCCGCTGCTCGGTGCCGTCGCCAATCCGGGGCTGGGCGAGTCGGTCCGCACGCTGGCGATCGATGCCGAATTGCACGGCACGACCGGCGAGCTGAACGTCGCGCCGCTGGCGATCAAGGCGACCGTCGCCGGGCCGGGTGACGGCGCGCCACTCGATCTCGCGGTGACCGCTGGTGCCGCGACCGCCAACCTTGAACGCGGCGATCTGACCGTCACCGAGCTCGGCATCACCGGTCTGGGCATCGATGGCAACGGCAAATTGCACGCAACGGGATTGCGGGCAGAACCGAAATTCGATGGCGCGATCGAACTGAAGCCGTTCAACCTGCGCGAGGTATTGCGGCGCTTGCGCCAGGAGCTGCCGGAGATGGCCGATGCCAAGGCGCTGAGTCAGGTTGCGCTGCGCGGCAATTTTGCCGGCAGCGCAGGCGAGTTCGCGCTGAACGACATCGTTCTCGGTCTCGACGACGCCAGCATCCGCGGCAAGCTCGCCGCGCGCGGAGGCGACCGGCCGGGGCTCGAGTTCGCCTTCGAGGCCGATCGGCTCGACGCCGATCGCTATCTGCCGCCGCAGCCGCAGGGCAAGGGCAAGGCAGCGCCAGCACCGGAAGCGGCCGCCGCGGCGGCGGCCGAACTGCCGGTTGAAACACTGCGCGCGCTGAACGCGTCCGGCGATCTGAAGATCGCGGCATTGCGCCTGTCCGGCCTGCAGTTGAGCAATGTGCATCTGGCGCTCGCCGCGGCCGGCGGCACGATCAAGCTCGATCCGATCGCGGCGTCGCTCTATCGCGGCAGTTACCTCGGCCGGATCACGCTGAATGCCACCGGCGCGGTGCCGCGGCTTGAATTCCAGACCGAACTGAAGGGCGTCGATATCTCGCCGCTGCTGGCCGATTTGAACAACAAGAGTTCCGGTCAGGTGGCGGGCACCGCCGAGTTCGCCGCGGCGCTCACCGGCAGCGGCGCCGATTCGGCACTGCTGAAACAGAGCCTGGCCGGCCCGGGCACCTTCATGATCCGCGATGGCGTCTATCACGGCATCGACATTCCCGCGGTGCTGCGGCAGACCGAGCTGATGATCCGCAGCAAGAGCTTCAGCATGATCCGCAAGGACGGCGACACACCGTTCGAGCAGCTCGGCGGCTCGATCCAGGTTACCGGCGGCGTCATGCGCAGTGACGACTTCGTCCTGTTGACACCGGGTATCCGCGTGCAGGGCAACGGCGTGCTGTATGACCTCAATACCGGCGCGGTCGATTACCGGCTGGAGCTGGGCGTCGATCCGGCGACCGCGACCCGCAACGAGCAGCGATATGACCTTGGCGGCTACGGCATACCGGTTGCCTGCCGCGCCGCACCGCCGAAGTCACCCGAAGTGAGCTGCCTGCCGGATGTCAGCAAGATCGCGCAGGCGGTCGGCACCAGCGTGATCACGGACCAGGTGCAACGCCTGCTGCAAGGCGGCAAGAAGGATCAGGCGACCGAAACACCTCCGGCCGAGCAGCAACAGCAACAACCACAGTCGGGCAAGGAACTGTTGCGCCGCGGGTTGGAGAATCTGCTGAACCGGTAATCGCGGTTGCCGCGCGCCTTCGAGTTCAGCGCCGCGCTGCTGGCGTGGTTCGAACGGCACGGCCGGCATGACCTGCCGTGGCAGCACGAGCCGACGCCGTATCGGATCTGGGTCTCGGAGATCATGCTGCAGCAGACCCAGGTCGAGACGGTGATGCCGTACTTTGCCCGATTCATCGGACACTTCCCGACCATCGCCGCGCTCGCGGCCGCGCCACTCGATCAGGTGCTGCACCTCTGGTCGGGACTCGGCTACTACGCGCGAGCCCGCAACCTGCATCGTGCCGCGCATCGCGTCATCGATCGGCATGGCGGCGTGTTGCCGGACGCTGTCGAGACACTGCAAACGCTGCCGGGCATCGGCCGCTCCACGGCCGGCGCCATCGTCGCGCTGGCGTTTGGCCGGCGCGCCGTGATCCTCGATGGCAACGTCAAGCGCGTACTGGCGCGTTGCCACGCGCTCGATGACCCGCCAACGATCGCCGCCGGCGAGCGGCGCCTCTGGCAACTCGCCGAGCAGTACACGCCGCAGCAACGGGTCGCCGCGTACACGCAGGCGATCATGGATCTCGGCGCCACGGTGTGTACTCGCGAGCGGCCAGCCTGCGACAGGTGTCCGCTCGCCGCCGCCTGCGTCGCGCAGCGGCAGCGGCGCGCGACCGATTATCCGCGCCGGCGCCCGGCGCGCGGCCAGCCGGTGCGGACCGCGCGCTGGCTGCTCATCGTCCGCGCCGATGGCGAGGTCCTGCTGGAGCGGCGCCCGCCCACCGGCCTCTGGGGCGGCCTTTGGTGTCTGCCGGAATGTGCGCTGGACGAGGATCCGCGGGAATTCGCGCGCTCACGGCTCGGCATCGACATCGACCTGGGTGACGAGCTGCCGCGCATCAGCCACCGCTTCACGCACTTCCGTCTCGAAGCGACGCCACTGCGCTGCGCGCCGTCCGGCGGCGCCCGGCGCCTCATGGCATCGGGAGATCGGCTCTGGTATAACGTCGCGCGACCGGCGGCGATCGGTATCGCCACACCGGTCAGCCAACTGCTGAAGAATCCCGCGGTGTTCCATCAGCCCGTGATGTCCGTTGCCAATGATCCTGATCGAGGAGTGAAGACCCATGGCCCGACTGGTTAAGTGCGTGCGGCTCGGCCGCGAAGCGGAAGGTTTGCCGGCCGCGCCGTATCCCGGCCCGCTCGGCCAGCGGATCTTCAATGAAGTGTCGCGCGACGCGTGGCAGCAGTGGCTGCGCCACCAGACGATGCTGATCAATGAGTACCGGCTGTCGCCGATCGACCGGCAGCATCGCGCCTTCCTCGAAAAGGAGATGGAGAAGTTCTTTTTTGGCGAAGGCTCCGCGGCGCCGGCCGAATACGTGCCCCCGAAGGAGTCGTGACCTCGCGTCATGCCGCGGTCAGCGAGCTTGACTCGCCCTAGCCCTGCGGCTTAAATACCGCCTCCCCGTCGGACCCCCTGGCTGGGAGCGTCTCCGGCGTCGGCCGCGGCGCATGCCTCACACGGCCAGGTAGCTCAGTTGGTAGAGCAGGGGACTGAAAATCCCTGTGTCGGCGGTTCAATTCCGTCCCTGGCCACCAATCCATCTGGCGTGCGGCTGGCACCCAGCGCTGTTGACGCGCTCGATAGCCTGTGGCTGTCGTGCCCCAGGCAACCGCTCAGCGGGGCTGCCAGGCCGACGCGGCCGCCAGGAACGCGAGCGTTTCGGCATCGAGTGCACCGTTGTCGCCGGGTGGGAAATAGCTGAGCTTCACGACCACGGTCCGGGTCGCTGGGTCCACGTAAACATACTGTCCCTGCAATCCAATCGCGGCGTAGGCGTCGCTTGCGCCCATCGTCCACCATTGCAGGCCATAGCCGCCACGCCGCGCGTCTTCCGCGCCGCTTGGCTCGGTCGCTTGCCGCACCCAAGCCGCGGACACGATGCGCCGGCCGTTCGCGACGCCGCCATCGAGCATCATCTGCCCGAAGCGGGCGAAGTCGCGCAAGGTCGCGTTGAATCCGGCGCCGCTGAACTCCCGGCCCGTGCCTGGCTGCCCGTCCATGATGTAGAACCCATCAGCCTCGGCGCCGAGCGGCTCCCACAGGCAGGCTGCCGTGTACGCCGCGACGCTGCCCTGCGTGACGCGCTCGATGAGCCAGCCAAGCACCGCGGAATCGATCGTCTTGTACTGGAAGACCTCGCCGGGTGGGTGAAGCCGCGGCAAGGCCCGCGCCACGTCGGCGAAGCGCGCGGTGTTGCGCACCAATGCGGCGATGTGGTTGCTGGCCGCGGTCCCCGGACGATCGAAAT
Organism: Gammaproteobacteria bacterium; assembly: GCA_020845935.1. GTDB lineage: Bacteria > Pseudomonadota > Gammaproteobacteria > JADLEV01. The sequence goes on along the minus strand of JADLEV010000028.1, from coordinate 29,532 downwards.
CGTAGCGCTCCTCGTAATCGACGCCGGAACGCATCTGCATGACGTGCCGGATCGAAACGCCGTCGTATCCGCCGCCCGTGAGTTCGGGCAGATAACGAGTGATCGGCGCGTCGAGCGATTCGATATGCCCTGCCGCGAGCGCGCAGCCAAACAGCACCGACGTGACCGACTTGGTCATCGACCAGCCGATGAAGTGCGTGCGCTCGGTGGCGTTGTTGCGATAGATCTCGCTGACGATGCGGCCGTCCTTCAGCACCAGCAGCGCGTTGGTGTAACTGCGCTCCAGAAACTGCTCGGCCGGAATCGTCCTGCCCTGCCAGGGGTAGGCGAAATCCAGTGCCTGATCGCGCCGCGGCAGCGTCCAGACGGGGCCGCCGCGCGCGACCGTTCGCGTCGGGAAGAGCTCGTCCATGCGGCGGAACATCAGCGCGTTGACATCACCATCGAGCATGTGCCAGCGCAGCACCTGCACCGCGACCGGAACGTCGGACGGCGGTCCGCCCAGCAGCGGCGGCGGCAGCGTCTGCTGTGCCGGCGCACTGCCATTGATGACCAGTGCGGCGCCAACTACGACCGACAACGAATGTGCTGTACGCATACCGGATCCTCTGCCTCGCCATGGGGCCGTCGTGGATTATCCCGCAATGGAACTTGGTCACACTAAATCCTTTTGACCCAGTCTGAATGCGGCGAGAGACTGTGATGCGGAGGGGTTGACGCTGTTCAAGATCAACAGTACGACGCCGGCGTTCATCAATACCTACATCGTCGAAACGCCGTACGACCCGACCTTGACCGATGCCTGGACCATCCGCATCGAAAACCCGCAGACCAGCAACGGTTGGGTCGAGGCTCAGACCCAGGCCATCGGCACCGTGGCGCCGGTACCGTTCGCGACCAACATGCGCGTGACCGGCAGCGGCACGACGCTGCAACTCGACTGGACGCTCACCGACATTACCCGCATCGACTCCTACGGCATGACCATCTGGGACCTGAGCCAGGGGAACAAGGTCGTGCATTTCGCGAGCAGCCTGGGCACCGTTGCGACCAACATGACCTGGCAAATCCCGACCAGCTTCAACAACAACGTCGACGTGCTGACGCTGGGACACCAGTACGCATTCGCGCTCGAAGCGACCGACCGCGTCAGCGGACCGGGCTCGCCCAATCTCGCGAACTCGAGCAGCTTCTTCGTCTTCACCCCGCAAGCCACGGCCCTCAATGCCTTCCTGCCGTCGCTGGATGCCGACGACGTCTATCACTTCGACCTGGAAATCACCGCTCCGGATCAAGTGCTGTTCTTCGACCCGGAGGTCGCCATCGGCTATGACTTTGCCATCGGCGCCGGCAATCCGAACTTCGCCAGCGTGCTGTTGCCCGCGGTGGGTGACGACATCTTCGAGCTGTGGCTGTTCGACGAGTTCGATGTCGCCTACGACAGCGGCGAGACGCTGACGGCCGGCGTGCAGTTCGATTTTCTGGCTCTCGATGCCGCGGGCCTCGAGAAATTCCGCATCCTCGGCATCGAAACCTCCGCGATGCTCGATCCGTCGGATACCACGGCATTTCAGGCGGGGCTGACCTTCACCAACATCGGCAGCTTCACCGGAACGATGACGCCGATTACGACCAACGTCGTGCCGCTGCCGCCGGCGCTGCTGTTGCTGGGTGGACCGATGTTGCTGCTGCTGCGCCGGTCACGCCAGCGCGTTGTTGCGCCATCGACCCGCTGAACTGCGAGATGGTGAGTGGAAGCCCTGCCTTTTGCAGAGCTTCCCTAGCCGCCGCCGCGCAGCCGCCGTTCGAACAACGCACGCCAGCTCGCCGGAAGGGGCAAGCGCAGCACCGGTTCGAGTTGCGCCGGCTCGGTCACTTGATCGCGGATGAGACCGATAAGATCGGCGACGCTGTGGCTCGGGTGCGGCCGGGCAACCAGCAGGATGGCGTCGCCGGCCTGTAATTCGCCGGAATCGATCACGCGCAGGTACCAACCGGTGCGCAGGGTCGCTTGTAGCCGCACCGCCATGTCGGCCACACCGAAGCGAAGGTTCAACTTGTGACAGGGCCGGCGGCCCTGGCTCAGTTCGAACAGCACACTGCCGATCCGCCAGCGATCGCCGGGAAAGACCTCGTGTTCGGTCAATCCGTCGATGCTCAAGTTCTCACCGAACGCGCCCGGCCGATCGAGCAGTGGATTCGGCGGCAGCTCTGCGCGCCAGGTGGCGTAATGCACGAACGGATAGCAATGCACCGCCTTGTCCACGCCGCCGTGCACGCGACGATCGGCCTGGCAATCGCCGGCAATCCCGGACTGGCCAACCTGCCGCCGACCGGGGAGTTCCTGCTTGGCGATCGCGCTGGTCGTGTTGCGACCGAGCCGGCGAATGCCGCCGGCGAGGACCGCGCGGATGCGGCCAATCGGCTTCTCGGTCATCGCCTACCTGCCGCCGCAGACCGGACTTTGACTGTCTGCGCTTGGGTGTTCATTGCCATCATCGTCACGGGATCGTCCGCGGTTGAAGCGTCATCGCTGCGGTCCGATCCTACCCGTTCACTGGCGCGCCGCGGTTCGTCACCAGAGCGACCAGGCACCACCGGAGCCGGGCGGTGGGAAATGCAGTTAAGATCCTGCGGCAATGAACACGCGTACTCCGCCACACGGCACCCGCGCCACCCGCGGGTCGTAACCGCGCCGCCATGTCAGCACACAAACAGAAACTGCCGGCCATCACGCTGGCCGCGGTGGGCGTCGTCTTCGGCGACATCGGCACCAGCCCACTGTACGCGATGAAGGAAATCTTCAGCGGCCACCACCCGATTCCGATCACGTCGGACAACATCCTCGGCATGCTGTCGCTGGTGTTCTGGTCGCTGATGACACTGGTGTCGCTGAAATATCTGGTCGTGATCATGCGTGCGGACAACCGCGGCGAGGGCGGTTCGCTGGCCCTGCTGGCGCTGATCACCGAGCGGGCGAAGAACGCGCGGCTGGCGTGGGGGGTCTCGCTGCTCGGCATCTTCGCCGCCGCCCTGTTCTATGGCGACAGCATGATCACGCCGGCGATTTCAGTGCTGTCGGCGATCGAGGGTCTGCGCATCGTCACGCCGGCGCTGGACGATTCCGTGCTGCCGCTGACCTTGCTGGTCCTGACCGGATTGTTCTTCGTCCAGCAACGCGGCACCGGCGCGGTCGGCCTGCTGTTCGGCCCGGTGATGATGCTCTGGTTCACCGTGCTGGCGGTGCTTGGCATCATCCACATCGCCTCGCATCCGGGCGTGCTGGCCGCGCTGAATCCGCTGTACGCCGCCGGCTTCATCGTCACCCAGCCGCTGCTGGCGTTCCTGTCGCTTGGCGCGGTGGTGCTCGCGGTGACCGGTGGCGAAGCCCTGTACACCGACATGGGTCACTTCGGCCGGCTGCCGATCCGGCTCGCGTGGTTCGCGTTCGTGTTGCCGGCGCTGGTGCTGAATTACTTCGGCCAGGGCGCGCTGTTGCTGGCCGACCCTGCGGCGATCATCAATCCGTTCTTCCACCTCGCACCAGGCTGGGTGCTGCTGCCGCTGGTCGTGCTGGCGACCGCGGCAACCGTGATCGCCTCGCAGGCGGTGATCTCCGGCGCCTTCTCGGTGGCGCGGCAGGCGGTCCAGATGGGACTGTTGCCACGGATGCAGATCGTGCACACCTCCGGCAGCGCGCGTGGCCAGATCTACGTGCCGCTCACCAACTGGACCCTGTACGTCTCGGTCATCCTGCTCGTGCTCGGCTTCGAGACCTCATCGAACCTGGCCGCCGCCTATGGCGTCGCGGTGACGCTGACGATGCTGATCGACACGATCCTGATCGCGTTCGTGATGGCGCTGCTGTGGCGTTGGCATCGGCTGGCAATCGTCGCCGTCGTCAGCGGTTTGTTGCTGGTCGATATCGCCTTCTTCGCGGCCAACGCGATCAAGATCCCGGTCGGCGGCTGGTTCCCGCTGGTGATCGGCTTTGCCACGTTCGCGACGCTGACGACCTGGCGCCGCGGCCGCACCCTGGTCGCCGAAGAGATGACCAAGCAGAGCATCCCGATGGAGGCGTTCATCGGCGCCATCGGCGGCGTGCACCGCGTCGCCGGCACCGCGGTGTTCATGACCAGTTCGACCGAAGGCGTGCCGGCGGCATTGCTGCACAACCTCAAGCACAACCAGGTGCTGCACGAACGGGTCGCGCTGGTCACCGTGCACACGACCGACACGCCCACGGTCGGTGATGCCGACCGCATCGAGTTGTGGCGCATGGCCAATGGCTTCATGCGGATCATCGTCAATTACGGCTTCATGGAGACGCCGGATATCCCGAAAGCGCTGGCGTTGTGCGCACCGCTCGGTGAAGTGTTCGAGCCGATGCAGACCACATTCTTCCTGTCGCGCGAAACGATCGTGCCGAAGCTGACGCGCACCATGCATCCGCTGCGCGCACGGTTGTTCGCGCTGATGTCACGCAACGCCACCGCCGCCAGCGACTTTTTCCAGATCCCGACCAATCGCGTCGTCGAGCTGGGCACGCAACTGGTGATTTGAGTCTGCTACAGCGACTGCATGGTGACCGCTGCCGCCAGCGGCGATGCGGCCACCAGTTCGCGCAGATGGCGGTGGTGGGTGAAGCACAGCACCTGGGTCCGCGCGCTCAGTTCGACCAGCAGCGCCAGCGTCGCCAGCGCCCGCGCATCATCGAATTGCACCAGCAGGTCATCGACGATCACCGGGAACGGGCCGCGCTCGGCGAGGTGCTGTTCGATCGCGGCGAGGCGTAGCGCGAGATAGAGCTGATCGCGCGTGCCCTGGCTCATGCCGGCGACCGTGACGCGGCTGCCGCTTGGCCGGACGCCGGTGAGCACCTGGTGGCCGTCGTCGTGGTCGATGGCAAGGCCGCTGAAACTGCCGAGCGTGATACGTGCGAATACCTCGGCGGCCCGGTGCAGCAGCGGCCCCTGATGCCGCTCGCGATATACCTGCATGACCCGATCCAGCACCGCGCCCGCAAGCCGGACCCGCGCATAGGCGCGGGCTTCCTGCGCGATCCGGGCGCCGATCGACGCCAACGTTTGCGCCGCATCCGCGGCGTTGCCGCCACCGTCGATCGCGGCCCGGGCGGTGCGCGCCCGGAACAGCGTGTCCTGCGCCGTTTCCAGTTCGCGATCGAGCAGCTCGATCTCCTGCTCCAGACTTTCCAGCTGGCGCGCGACGTCATCGGTGTTCAACCCCGCGGCTTCGGCGACCACCTCGGCAATGGCACAGGCGTTGTGTCGCAGCAGTTGCTCCTCGATGTCGTGCGCACGCGCCGCGAGCTGCGCCTGCCGCAGCGCCGCCGCCTCGATCGCCGGCAGCTGTTCGATCGCGTCGCAACCGGCGCAGCGCAGCAAGGTCGCGAGCGTCTGCTCCGCCGCGGCGATGACCGCATCGGCTGCGGCGAGCGACTGACGCTCGCGCGCGGCGTCGGCTTCGAGTCGCTGCCGCGTCGATGCCGCAGTGCGGGCCGATGCCAGCGCGGCATACAGCCGCTCGGCGAGCTGTTCCGGGGCGCCATCGTGTGGTTCGCCGCAGGCTCGTGCCAAATCGTCGAGCCGCCGCTGGTAAGCCTCGACCACGTGTCGCTGGCGGGCCGCGTCCGCCGCCAGCGCGGCGCCTTCACTCAATACCGTCGCCAGCCGTGCCAGCTGCTCGAGCCGCGCCCGCGCCTCCGCCGGCAGCGCGCTCGCCGGCAGCCGCAGCCGGCGCATCGCTTCCTCCCAGTCCGGTTGCAGTTCGGCGCGTTGTCGTCGCAGGTGGAGCAATTGTTCGTCGAATTGCCGGCACTCATCGGCAAGGGCATCGCACAACTGTGCCAGCGTGGCGCGTTCGGCGGCGAGACGCTGCGCGGCGGCGACCGCGTGCCGCGCCCGCTCCAGCGTCGACACCAGCGTTTCTCCCGTGGCCGCGGCCGGTTCGCCGCAAGCAAGCAGGATCCGATCGAGGGTCGCGCCGGCCTGCCCGATCGCCGCCCCGAGCCGTTCGAGTTCACTCCACTGGCGCGCCAGTTCACCGTGGTGCTCACTGCATTGCCGCTGCTTCTGCAGCCACTCCCGGGCCGCACCCGGGGTCAGATCGGGACACGCCAGGGGCGCGATCACGGCACTCCAGCGCGCCTGCACAGCCTCACCCCGCGCGCGCAGCGACTGCTGCTGCGCCGCACTGTCCCGCAGTGCCTGCTCCAGCTCGGCGAGGCGGCGGCGGATCGACTCGATCTCGGCGCTGCGCCCGGCATCGGCGTGCAGCTGATCGGCGCGGCTATCGGCGGTTTCGATCGCGGCCTCGACCGCCGCGGCGCGTTCGCGCGCCAGCGCGACGGGCGGCGGCGCGGCTGCGTCTATACAGGTCGCACGCAGGTCGTGCCAGGCATCGTCGCGGCGCACGCGCGCCGCGCTGACCTCCGCTCGCGTGATCGCTGCGCCGCTCGCCATGTGCGTCTGCTCCTGCCGCAGCAGCGCGGCGCGATCGCGTTGCAGCGTCGCCATGCCCTCGGCGCAGGTGTGTTGCTCGCGAGCCAGCATGCCAAACTCCTCGGCGAACTGCTCGACGGTCGCCGCGAGCGGCAACGGCAGCAGCAGCAGGTCGTCAAGCGGACCCGGCCACAGCGCCGCCGCTTCCTGGCGCAGCGCCTCGGTACGCGCGGCGCAGTCCGCGGCGAGCGCCTGTCGGCGCGCCTCGAGCTCGGCAACATGGGCGACCTGCGGCAACAGCCGCTCCGCGACGTCGGTCGCCCGGTCTTCGGGCAACGCCGCCAACCGTTCACTGCGTTCCCGCAACGTGGCGCGTTTGGTGACGGCCTGGGTTTCCAGTTGCTCGATTCGATCGGCGAGCTTCGCCCAATCCTCGCCGAGCTGGCGGACGCGGGCGACCAGCGTTTCCGGCGGCAGCAGAACGCCGGCCGCGTCCGGCGCGAGATCGGCGGCATCGAGCGCGGCGAGCAATTGCCGCAGCCGTTGCTGCTGCATCTCGCGTTGCGCCGCACTGATCGCCAAAGCGGCCTGCGCCGCCTGATACTCGCCGAGTGCGTGATAGCCCTGCTCGATGGCACCGGCATGTTCCAGCACACCGGCGCGAATGACGAGATCACCCGCCGCCTCGTCACTTTGCTGCAAGCGCACCGCTGCTGCCTGCCGCTGCGCCGTGGCGAGCCGCAGGCTTTCACTGGCGCGCACGCGCTGCGTCGCGGCATCGACTGGCAATGCCGGCAGCGAAGGCAGCGTCGCGCGCTCAGCTGCTATCGCGGCGCGTTCGGCGAGCAACGGCAGATTGGCGCGGATGCGGGTCAACCGCAGTTGCGTGCCGCGCCGCTCCTGCTGGGTCGCGCGCACCGCCTGCCAGGCGGCTTCGGCGTCGCGCAGCGCGCGCTCGGCCTGATCCCAATCGCCGGTCCGCACCGTGGCCTCACGCAAGGCGCGCTTTTGCTCGTCGAATTCCCGCAGCGCGCGATTGAGCCGGCCGAGCGAACCGCGCGGCTTGAAGATCGCCTCGGCTTCCGTAGCGAGCCCGGCGAGCAATTCCCGCAGCCCGGCGATGCCGGCGGCGGCCTGGAACAGACTGCGACCGACCTCGCCTTCGCCGCGCAGCAGCTCTTCGCCGCCTTCGATCAGATGGTGCAGATCGAGCCCGAACAGATGCTGGTAGCCGTCGCGATCCAGACCACCCAGCAGCTCGGTCAGCTGCTGCTCCGGGATCGGCTGCGCGGTATCCGCCGCGCCGGTCGTCTCATCGAGCGCGAACAGCGTGTGCTTGCGTCCCATGCGGCGCAGCAGGGAACGCCGCGTGCCGTCGGCCAATTGCAGCGTCGCGCCGACCTGCAATGCGCCGGGCCCATGCAGGAACCGATCGTCGGTCCGCTCCGGGATCTGGAACAGCAGGCCGGTGACCGCGCGCAGGATGGTCGACTTGCCGGCCTCGTTGGGGCCGAAGATCAGTTGCAGATCGTTCACGCCCGCGGGCACGAATTCGATGTCACGAGCGCTGAAGGCGCCGAAGGCGCGCAGATACAGCCGCGCGATCCTCATGCGGCGTCTCCGGCGGCATCGAGCCGCGCCAGCAGTTCCGCCTCGGCCTCGGCGAGCAGCGCCGCGAGCGCGTCGGGATAGTCGAAGCGCGACCCATCGTCACGATCGATCTCGGCCGGCAGCCTCGGCCGCAATTCGCGCAGCACGTCATCGGCCAACTCGGCGAGCCGCACCGGATCGGCCGCGAGCGCGCGCAACTCCGTGTGCAGCAGCGCCAGCGGATCATCGCCGGTCGCCGTGGCCGCGGTGTGCAACGCTTGCGGTTGCAGCTCGATCTTCTCCAGCCAGGCATTGCCTCCGGAGGCTTCGATTGCCAGCGCACGCAATTGCGCAGCGCAGTCGTCCGGCCTGCCGGCGAGTGTGCGCCGCAGCGCGCCGCGGCCGGTGAGATGCAGTCGCAAGCCGAGCGTGCGCCCGGCCGCGGCCGTCACCTCATGCCGGATCGCCACGGCGGCGTGATCGAGCAGCGCATCGACATCCGGCAGCGCCGAGACATCGATCGCCAGTGTCGCGAAGCGCACGACATCGAGTGCGATCGGCTCGGTCGCGATGCCGCCGTCGGCGGCGACCGTGACCAGCTCGCAACCCTTCGCGCCGGCTTCGCGGATGTGACGACCCTGGAGATTGCCGGGGTACACGATCCAGGGTGAGCGCGACACGATTTCGCGCGCATGGACATGACCGAGCGCCCAATAGTCATAGCCGCGCGATCGCAGCACCTGCTCGGTGGTCGGCGCGTAGGGCTCGTGTCCGGCGCGGCCGGTCAGCGCGGTGTGCAGCACGCCGATGTTGCAATAACCCGGAACGGCCAGCGGGTAGTTCGCGGCGAGGTCGGCGGTGACCGCGGCGGTGGCAAAGCTCTGGCCGTGCACCGCGATGCCGCGCTGCTCATCCCGCACCGTATCCGCCTCATGCGCCGGCAGCAGATGGACGTTGCGTGGCAGCGGCAACGAGCGGGTCAGCCGGCTCGCGGCATCATGATTGCCGCGCACCAGATAGACGTCGATGCCGGATTCGGCCAGTTCCGCGACCTGGCGGGCGAAGAACAGGCCGGTGTTGAAGTCCGGCCAATCGCCATCGTAGAGATCGCCGGCGATGACGACGAAATCGATCGCCTCGCGGCAAGCGTAGCGGACCAGGTTCTCGAAGGCCCGCCGCGTCGCGCCGCGCACCTCGTCGATCGGCGCGCCGTCATAGCGCGACAGGCCGCGCAACGGGCTGTCGAGGTGGATGTCGGCGGCATGCAGAAAGCGCATGGCGGCGAGCATAGCAAGCGATCCCGCTGGCGGTATTGGCCCGGGATCATTTCCCCGCGGCGCTCGGCGCGAGCCGATCCTGTGGCGATCCGGTGACCAGCCGAGCGTGGCTTGCCGTGTCACGGGAACGGGGGAATACTAGCGACGAGTCGTGGACAAAGTCTTGACCGACGACGATGCCCCGGGGGCGCACATGAACCTGTCGAACCATTTCCTGATCGCGATGCCGTCGCTGGCGGATCCGAATTTCCAGCAGACCGTGACGCTGATTTGCGCGCACGGCGACGAGGGCGCGATGGGCATTGTCGTCAACCGGCCGCTGCCGCTCGAACTGAGCGCCGTGCTGGAACAGATGAAGCTCAGCAGCGAAGACGAGCGGGTCAATGCGCAGCAGGTTTACGAGGGCGGGCCGGTGCGGCGCGATCGCGGTTTTGTCGTGCATCGACCGCCGTTGCAGTGGGATTCGACCATCCTCGTGTCCGACGAGATCGCAGTGTCGACCTCGCGCGACATCCTCGAGGCGATCTCGGCCGGCAAGGGGCCGGAGTCCAGTCTCATCGCGCTCGGCTACGCCGGCTGGGAGCCGGGCCAGCTCGAGACCGAAATCGCGCAGAACGCCTGGCTCAGTTGCCCAGCGGATGCGTCGATCATTTTTTCGATGCCCGCCGAACAGCGCTGGCGGCGTGCCGCCGAGCAGCTCGGCATTGCCATCGACACGATTTCCCGTGACATCGGCCACGCGTGATCGCGGCCGGATCACGACGCTGCTGGCATTCGATTTCGGTGAGCGCCGCATCGGTGTCGCGGTGGGGCAGACGATTTCGGCTTCGGCCCGACCGCTCGGCGTCGTCACGGCCCGTGCTGGCAAACCGGACTGGACGAAGCTCGATCGGCTGATCGCCGAGTGGGCTCCCGACCTGCTGCTGGTCGGCCTGCCACGCCATCTGGACGGCACGGAACATGAACTTGCGGCACGGGTGACGAAGTTTGCCAACCGCATGCGGCAGCGGTATCGGCTGCCGCTACAGTTCGTCGATGAACGCTTGACCTCCTACGAAGCAACGCAACGGGCGTTGCCGGGTGAAGCCCTCGATCCCTACGCGGCGCAGGTGATTTTAGAATCCTGGCTGCACGACAACGGAGAATGCGCATGACGCTGGACCTCGACATCCCCGCGCTGTTGGACGACATGGCGCGTGAACTCACCGCACTGCTCGCCGCGCAGCACCGCGACGACCCCATGCTGGTCGGCGTGCATACCGGCGGCGTCTGGATCGCCCGCGAACTGCACCGGCGGCTTGGCGCGCCCGGCCCGCTCGGCGAATTGAACATCGCGTTCTACCGCGACGACTTCAGCCGGATCGGCATGCATCCAACCGTCACGCCGTCGCATCTTCCGGTCGATGTCGCTGACCGGCACTTGATTCTGGTCGATGACATTCTCTATACCGGCCGCACCGTGCGCGCGGCGATGAACGAGATTTTCGACTACGGCCGACCCGCATCGATCACGCTGGCGGTGCTGGTCGATCGGCAGCAACGCGAGCTGCCGATCGTCGCCGATGTCGTCGGCACGACCATCGCGCTCGGCGACCGGGAGCACGTCAAGCTGCTTGGCCCGGAGCCGCTGCGGCTCGAACGCGGCGCGGCGCGCGCCGGATCGTGACGACGTGGCACCGCCCGGCCGGCGCTGAATTAGAATTGCCGCCATGAATGATCAAGCCCTCGGCAGTTACATCGAACAGGTCGGGCGCGCCGCCCGCGACGCCTCGGTCGCGATGGCGCGGGCGACGACCGCGGAGAAGAACCGGGCCTTGCATGCGATTGCGGCGGGCATCGAAGCCTCGCTCACCGAGTTGCTTGCCGCCAATGCCGCCGATCTCGCCGCCAATCCGGAACTCGATCCGGCGCTGGTCGATCGGCTGGAATTGAATCCCGCCCGCGTCGCGGCGATGGCCGACGGCTTGCGCCAGATCGCCGCGCTGCCGGATCCGATCGGTGAGGTCAGCAATCTGCATTACCGGCCGACCGGGATTCAAGTCGGCCAGATGCGGGTACCGCTTGGCGTGGTCGGCATCATCTACGAATCGCGGCCGAACGTGACCGCCGATGCCGCTGGCCTGTGCCTCAAGGCCGGCAACGCGGTGATCCTGCGCGGCGGTTCCGAGGCGCTGCAATCGAATCTCGCGATCGCCCGCTGCGTCGCCGCAGGTCTCGGCACCGCCGGCCTGCCCGCCAACGCGGTGCAGGTCATCGACACGACCGATCGCGCCGCGGTCAGCGCGCTGCTCGGGGCGCAGCGCTACATCGACGTCATCGTGCCGCGCGGCGGCAAGGGCTTGATCGAGCGTGTCTCCGCCGAGGCGAGGATGCCGGTGATCAAGCATCTCGATGGCGTCTGTCATGTCTACATCGACGATCGCGCCGATCTCGACAAGGCCATCGCCATCGCGCTGAACGCCAAGACCCATCGCTATGGTGTCTGCAACGCGATGGAGACCTTGCTGCTCGCCGAGGACGTCGCCGGATCGGCGCTGGCGCGGCTGGTGCCGCTGTTCCGCGACAAGGGGGTCGAGCTGCGTGGCTGCGCGCGGACCCGGGCGCTCGTGCCGGATTGCGTGCCGGCGACCGAAGAGGATTGGCATGCCGAGTATCTCGCGCCGATCCTTGCCATCCGCATCGTGCCGGATCTCGACGCGGCGCTGGCGCATATCCGCCGCTATGGCTCGCAGCACACCGACGCCATCGTCACCGAGGATGTCTCGCGCGCACGCCGCTTCCTTGCCGAGGTCGATTCGAGCTCGGTGATGGTGAACGCCTCGACTCGTTTTGCGGATGGCTATGAATATGGCCTTGGCGCCGAAATCGGCATCAGCACCGACAAGTTCCATGCCCGCGGGCCGGTCGGCCTCGAAGGGCTCACCTCGAAGAAATACATCGTGATCGGCGACGGCCACGTGCGCCGATGACACGCGGCCAGAGGTCACGCGGCCCGATGCACCAAGAATTTTTTTCGTTGCCCGCGGATCCGCATGCGGCCTGAGCACGCCGTCGGCCTGTTCGGCGGCACCTTCGACCCGGTGCACATCGGCCACCTGCGGCTGGCGCTCGAAGTCATCGAGCGCTTTGCCCTGGCCGAGCTGCGGCTGATCCCGAACGCGGTCGCGCCCTTGCGCGGCGCGACGGTCGCCTCCGGTGCCGAGCGGCTGGCGATGCTGAGCCAGGCCTGCCATGGCCTCGATCGCCTCCGCATCGACGATCGCGAGCTGCGGCGCGGCGGCGTGTCGTACACGATCGACACGCTGCGTGCGATCCGCGCCGAGCATGGCGCGGGCTGCCTGCTGTTCGTGCTGGGCATGGACGCGCTGCTCGGCCTGCCGCAATGGCGCGACTGGCGCGCGATCCCGGAGCTGGTCAATCTGCTGGTGGTGACACGGCCCAACACGCCGCCCCCGGCCGCGACCGGCGACCTCGCCGAGCTGCTGCGCGTCGCCGCAACCGACGACCCGGCCACGCTGCTCGCGAGCGATCACGGCCGCATCATGCAGTGCGAGATCCCTCGCTTTCCGGTGTCCTCTACCGACATCCGCGAGCGGCTGGGGCAAGGGCGATGTATCGATTTTCTCGTCCCGGACGGCGTCCGCGACTTCATCCTGCAGCGGAGGCTGTACCAACCATGAGCGATTTCGCATGAACTCCGAACAACTGAAAGACGCGGCCGTGGCCGCGCTCGAAGACGTCAAGGGCCAGGACATCCGCGTCCTCGATATCCGCGACCTGACCACCATCGCCGACTACATGATCGTCGTGACCGGGACGTCGCCACGCCAGGTTCGCGCGCTGGCCGAGCGCGTCGACGAGGCCGCGCGGGGGCTCGGCTGCAAGGCCCTGGGTTGCGAAGGGCTGGAAAACTGCGAGTGGGTGCTGCTCGATCTGGGTGACGTCATCGTCCATGCGATGCAGCCGGCCACCCGCGAGTTCTACCAGTTGGAGAAGCTCTGGGAGATGCCTGCACGGCCGGCGCGGGTCGAACGCACCGCGGCGCCGGAGTGAGCGAGTGCATCTTTATCTGGCCGCGGTCGGAAAGCGCATGCCTGAATGGCTGGCCGCGGGCGAGAGTGAGTACTTGCGTCGATTGCCAAAGGCGTTGGCACCCCGGGTGATTGAGGTCGAGCCGGCCGGCGGCCAGCGTCGCGACCTGGCCGCGGTGCGCGCCGAGGAGGCGGCCCGGATTCGGCAGGCCGTGCCCCGCCAGGCGAAGCTGGTCGCACTCGACGAACGCGGCGAGCAATGGTCAACCGCGGAACTGGCGATGCGGCTCGAAGCGTGGTGGCAGCGCGGCGATGATGTCGCGCTGGTCATCGGCGGTGCCGACGGCCTCGATCCGGACCTGACCCGTGACGCCGACGTGCGCTGGTCGCTGTCGCGGCTGACGCTGCCCCATCAGCTCGTCCGCGTCCTCCTTGCCGAGCAGTTGTACCGGGCCTGGTCGCTGTCCCGGAACCACCCGTACCATCGTGCTTGAGCATCAGCGCCTGCTGCTTGCCTCGGCCTCGCCCCGGCGCGTCGAACTGCTGCGCCAGCTCGGGCTGGAATTCTCGGTCCTGCCGGTGGACATCGATGAAACCTGGGACGGCACCGAGCCGGCCGGGGATCATGCCGAGCGCCTGGCCAGGGAAAAGGCGCAGGCTGGCCGCGCCTGTCACCCGGACCGGATCGCGCTCGGTGCCGATACCATCGTCGTCGTCGACGGCCACATCCTCGGCAAGCCGCGCAACCGCCGGCAGGCCGCCGAGATGTTGGCGCTTCTTTCCGGCCGCACGCATCAGGTGTATTCCGCAGTGGCACTCGCCGCGGCAACGCTGCAAACCGCACTCAACGTCACCGCCGTCACCTTCCGGGAACTCGCAGCGGACGAAATCGACGGCTACCTCGCAACCGGTGAAGCTGACGACAAGGCCGGCGCCTACGCGATTCAGGGCCGCGCCGCTGCCTTCGTCATCCGCATCGAGGGGAGTTATTCCGGGGTCATGGGGTTGCCGTTGTTCGAGACGGCGGAATTGCTGCGGCGGGCAGGGCTCATGCCCGCTGTATCGGCTGATTGATGGGCAGCGGCCAGCGCACGAAAAGAAATCCACCTGTTGCATTTTCGAGACGTCCTGCGGGCGACAGGACGCAACCTTCCCGTTTGTTGCTCTTTGGCCTCCAGTCTCCGGAAAACTCGCCGATATCCAGGCCCGGCGCTCCACCATCAGGGGCCGCAAAACGTTACACGACTTACGAAAAAACCGAGAATCACTTGCTATCATTTTGATTTACAATGCCAGCAGCGTGAGACTTCGTTACGCTGGTTGGCCCTGAAGGATCAAGGCTGCCTGTGGCTTCGGGACACCGTTCAGGCGGGCAAAATGCCCATCACCGCGGTCTGGGCCTTGAATAAATGAGATATCTAGGCAACAATTTTTTGGCATTTACGAAACCGATGCGCCATGAGGGGGATCGGGGTCGTGGATATCACGTGCCGAAAGGAGTCTTCGGTCGGTCGTTCTTCAAGGTGAAGGCGATCGGCACACGGTCGTGCCAAACGACGAGCTTACTCGTTAAGTTTGTTCAATCGCGCCCTCCCGGATGGTTCATCCGATCAGGCGCAACACTTTGGGGGAATCACCATGAGTTTTAGAAAACTGCGCGGGCAAGCAAGCTACGGCATGCTTACGTCCGCGATTACCGCTGCGCTGTGCAGCGGCGCATTCAGTACCGCCTATGCGCAGAACAATGCGGCGCAGGGTGCAGTCGAGGAAATCGAAATTACCGGTTCGCGCATTCTCCGGCGCGACACGGAATCCAACAGCCCCATCGTCACGGTGGAAGCGGCGGATTTCGAAACCCAGACGGGCCTCAACGTCGAGTCCTATCTGAACCAATTGCCGGAATACAACCCGGCGGCATCACCGACCACAACTCAGCAGGATGTGCAGATCACGCCAGTCAACTCGGTCGGTATCGCCTCCATTTCGCTGCGCGGCTTCGGCGCGAACCGCAGCCTGATTCTCGTCGATGGCCATCGGCCGACCCCGATCAATGCGCTGATGGTCACCGACGTCAACTCGATTCCGTCCGGCCTCATCCAGCGCGTCGAGACGATCACGGGCGGCGCCTCGGCGGTCTATGGCGCCGATGCGGTCGGCGGCGTGACGAACTTCATCCTGAAGAAGGACTTCGAGGGCATGGAGTTTGACGTTCAATACGGTCTGACCGAAGTCGGCGATGGCGACGAAAGCCGCATCTCCGCGGTGTTCGGCTCCAATCTGGCCGATGGTCGTGGCAACGTCACGATTGGCCTCGAACGGTATGAGCGCAAGACCGCGTTTCAGGCCGAGCGCGACACCTATACCGAACGTTGGGCCGCGGACAACACGCCGGGTTCGTTCATCTTCCTGCAGGGCGTCAACGGGTACGCGTGCAATTTCAATTGCCCCAATCAGACTGCGGTCAACACGCTGTTCGGCGGCAATCCGTTCAGTCCGTTGGGCGCCAACGTTTTCCGGGGCTACAACTTCAACCCGGATGGGACGATTTTCGTCGCCGGCAGCGCGCGTGGTGAAGCACGCAACAAGTACCCTACCGCTGACCTTCAATACGGCAAGACCAAGGCACTGGATGCCACCGACACGACCGGCAATACGATTTACGACGCCTTGAAGTGGAACAACCTCGAGGCATGGGTCAGCGCACCGCAGGATCGCTACTCGGTGTTCGCGTCCGGCAATTTCGATGTGAGCGACACCGTCACCGTATTCGCCAGCGCGAAATTCACTGAAAGCCGCACCAAGACGCTGCTGCAGGGAACCAACGCGGTCGGCGGTTGGGAAGCCATGATTCCCTACAACCCGACCACGGACAGCCCGTACGACACGACGCTGATCGACGAAACGAACGCGACCCAGATTGCCGCGCTGTTGGCAAACCCGGCCGCGTATGCCAACCCGAACTTCCGGGCGACCGGAACGGCGGGTGCCAATTTCCCGGTGCCGCTCGAAATGGCGTTGCTGCTCAACGCGCGCGGCAATCCGACCGACGTCTGGCAGCCGAACTGGAACCCGGAAAACAGCCTGCCGCCGCGCAACACCAACAACACCAACGAAGTCTGGCAGGTGGATTTTGGCGTCAACTTCCAGTTGCCGGTGCGCGACTGGACCGGTGAACTCTATGCCTCCCATGGCGAATCCAGCACCTATAACGTCGCCGGCGGCAATCTGTCGCTGTCCCGCTTCCGGGCGTTGGTGAATGCTCCGGACTATGGCCGTGGCGCCAAGATCTCGGGCAACTCGACCAGTATCCGTCCGAACTTCGGTGCCGGTGACATCACCTGTGAGACCGGTTTCTACGACACCTTCTTCGGCGGCGACAAGGCGCTGTCGCAGGATTGCTACGATGCGGTCAACGCAGTGCTGCAAACCCGCACCGAGATGAAGCAGGACATCGTCGAACTGAACCTGCAGGGCGGCATCGTCGAACTGCCGGCCGGCGAGATGCGCGGTGCGGTGGGTTATCAGCTGCGCAAGGTCAACGGCAAGTTCTATCCGGATATCCTGCAATCGCAGGTGTCGTTCACCGACCAGGTCATCGGCGTCTATCCGACCGGTTATCTGGATGCCTCCACCCGGGTCAACGACTTCTACGCCGAAGCCCTCGTGCCGGTCGTCGCCGACCTCGCGCCGGGGATCCAGCGCCTGGAACTCGAACTCGGCGGCCGCTATTCCGACTATCGCGAAACCAGCGCCGAATGGACGTACAAGGCCCTGGCGAACTGGCAGGTCGTCGACTGGTTGCGCGTCCGCGGTGGTTACAACCGCGCGACCCGTGCGCCGAATCTCGGCGAACTGTTCCTGAACCCGCAGGAAATCTTCACCGGCGGCGGCAATTTCGGCGATCCGTGCTCGGTTCGCGCCAACGCCCCGTTCGGCGCCGGCGGCTTCACCGGCGGTATCGATCCGGTCATCTCCGGAACCGAAACCGCGCCCGCGCTCGCACCGGGACAGTCGCAGGCCGGTGCGGACAGCGCGCACCTGATCTGTCAGGCGATGATGGGTGGTGCGGGCAGCGTTGCGGAAACCCAGTTCTACACCGTCACCAACGCGACCGTCCAAGCCGGGGGTGGCGGTTTCGCCTGGGTGCTGCAGCAAGGCAACCCGAACCTGCAGTCGGAAAAGGCCAATACCTGGACCGCCGGCTTCGTGATGCGCTCGCCGTTCGAGAGCCCGTGGTTGGCGAACACCACGTTGATCGTCGACTGGTACAAGGTCAACATCAAGGACGCGATCATGACCTACTCGATCGACTACGCGAACTGGCGTTGCTTCGGCACGGAGCTCGTCACCAACGCGACCGAAGCGGCGGCGCAGGCGGCAACGCCGGGCTGCCAGCTGGTGCCGCGCGACCAGAACACCGGTGGTGCGCTCAACACCACGCTGTCGTATGACAACCAGGCGCGGATCGCGACCTCCGGCTTCGACGTCGCGTTGAACTGGATGGCCAATTTCGCCGATCTCGGTCTGGACCTGCCAGGCAGCGTTGGCTTCAATATCCAGGGCACGATTCTGGACTATTACCGCACCAAGCAGTCGCCCGCGTTGTTCGACGTCGAGACCAACTGGAAAGGGTCACTCGGCCCGAACCTGCCCGGCACCAACGCCGGCGCCTACTCGTACCGGCTGTTCAGTTCCATCAGCTACATGATGGACAGCTGGAGCGTCGCGCTGCGCTGGCGTCATCTGCCGTCCGTCTGGAGCGCCGGCAAGGCGAGCCAACTGGCGATCATCGACAACAACGCAGCCGTCGCGGCCGACGCGAGTGCGGGAATCACGCTGGGCTATACGCCGAGCACCGAGATCAAGACGAAGAGCTACAACATCTTCGACCTGTCGTTCAACTGGAACATCAACGAGACGTTCGCGCTCCGCGGTGGTATCACCAACCTGTTCGACAAGGATCCGACGCACTTTGCCAGCACCGCTGGCCGTGCGCCCGGCTCGGATATTTCCGCAGCAACCGTGTGCGGCAGCGCGCCGGGATGCCGTGCGCCTGGCGGCTACAGCGTGCCTTCGGTGGGTGGCCCCAGCGGCGGTTTCTACGACACGCTGGGTCGCCGTTTCTTCCTGGGCCTGAAAGCTTCGTTCTAAGTCCAGAGCGGCAAAGTCGTACTCTTCAAAGCGGGTTCTTCGGAACCCGCTTTTTTTTTGTTCCGGGCACGTGGCATTTCCGCTCGACCCAGCCAACGGATCGGCGATCTGACGCGTGGGGAGCAGCGGCCCGCCCGGCGCCCGGCCAGCAGGGCCGGCGACGTCGCGGCGAAGCGCGGGTGCGGCCGTCAGGCCGTGCGGTGATGGAGGGGGCTCAACTCCCGCACGGCATCGACCAGCACCGCGACCGCGGTTGGATCGACGTCCGGCGTGATGCCGTGGCCGAGGTTGAAGACATGGCCCGTACCGGGGCCGAAGCTTTCGAGCACCCGACCGACTTCAGCGCGGATCACCGCCTCCGGCGCCAGCAGGATCGCCGGGTCGAGATTGCCCTGCAGCGCAACGCGGTCACCGACGCGCGCTCGTGCCGCACCCATGCTCACCGTCCAGTCGAGGCCCAGCGCCGCAGCGCCGGTTTCGGCTTGCATCTCGAGCCAGGCACCACCACCCTTGGTGAACAGGATCACCGGCACGGTGCCGGCGAGATCATCGACGATGCGTGCCATGTAGCGCAGCGAGAACTCGGCATAGGCCGCGGTCGACAGGACGCCGCCCCAGGTGTCGAACAGCATCACGGCCTGGGCACCGGCCGCGATTTGCGCCTTGAGGTACACGCTGACCGCTTCGGCCAGCACATCGAGCAACCGATGCGCGGTGGCCGGATCGCCATAAAGCATGCCCTTGGCGAGCTTGAAGTCACGCGAACCGCCGCCCTCGATGGCATAGCTCGCCAGCGTCCAGGGGCTGCCGGCGAAACCTATCAGCGGCGTCGTGCCGCCGAGTGCGGCGCGGGTGACGCGCACTGCGTCCATCACATAGCGCAGATCGGAGTTCGGATCGGGCACGCCGAGCCGGGCGACATCCGCGGCGGAACGGATGGGGCGGTCAAAACGCGGGCCGATCCCTTCGTCGAGCTTGAGGCCAAGCCCCATCGCGTCCGGCACGGTGAGGATGTCGGAAAAGATGATCGCCGCGTCGAAACCGTAACGACGGATGGGCTGCAAAGTGACTTCGCACGCCAACTCCGGCGTACGACACAGCGTCAGGAAGTCGCCCGCCTGGGCGCGGGTCGCGCGGTACTCCGGCAGGTAGCGACCGGCCTGGCGCATGATCCAGACCGGCGTGCGCGGCACCGGTTCGCGACGCAGTGCCCTGAGAAATAGATCGGGGAAGGTTTCCGCCGCCGCCATGGTGCCGATTATGCCAGCGGCGCCGGCAAGTCCGAATGACCCATCAGGAAGAGATCGATCGCGCGCGCCGCGGAGCGGCCTTCGGCGATCGCCCAGACGATCAGCGACTGACCGCGCTGCATGTCGCCGGCGGTGAACACGCCGGGGACATTGGTCATCCAGTTGCGATCGCGCGCGACATTGCCACGCTCGGACAAGGAGACGCCGAGTTGCGCGAACAAGGGGCCGTTGCCCGGCCCGGTGAAGCCAAGCGCGAGAAACGCCAGATCGCACGGCAATTCCTGCTCGCTGCCCGCAACCTCGACGAACGTCGGCCGGCCAGCAACGATCTGCTGCTCGACCCGAATCAGGCGCAGCGCGCGGACACGGCCGTCGGCGCCGGCGAGGAACTCCTTGGTCGAAGCCGCGAACAGCCGCTCGCCGCCTTCCTCATGCGCCGAGCTGACGCGGAAAACCCTGGGCCATTCCGGCCACGGGTTGTCGGCGGCGCGCTGTTGCGGCGGCTCCGGCAGGATTTCCAGCTGATATACCGCCTTGGCGCCCTGGCGGTGCGCGGTGCCGAGGCAGTCGGCGCCGGTATCGCCACCGCCGATGACGATGACGTGTTTGTTTGCTGCATTGATCGCGTCGTCGTCAGCAAACGCCTCGCCCTCGCAGCGCCGGTTCTGCTGTGTCAGATATTCCATCGCGAAATGCACGCCGCCGAACTCGCGGCCCGGGACAGCCAGATCCCGCGGCACCGTGGCGCCGCCAGCGAGCACGATGGCGTCGAATTGCGCCTTCAGTTCGGTGCCGGTGATATCGCTGCCGGCATCGACGCCGGGGCGAAACACGACGCCCTCGGCTTCCATCTGCCGCAGGCGGCGTTCGACCACGCGCTTTTCCAGCTTGAATTCTGGGATGCCGTAGCGCAGCAGACCGCCGACGCGATCCGCGCGTTCGAACACGGTGACCTGATGGCCGGCGCGGCGCAGTTGCTGCGCCGCGGCGAGGCCGGCGGGGCCGGAACCGATCACGGCGACCCGTTTGCCCGTTTCCACCGCCGGCGGTTGCGGTTTCACCCAACCCTCGGCGAAGGCGCGATCGATGATTGCCAGCTCGATGGCCTTGATCGTCACCGGATTATTGTTGATGCCGAGCACGCACGAGCCCTCGCATGGCGCCGGGCAGGCAGTGCCGGTGAACTCGGGAAAATTGTTGGTCGCGTGCAGGCGATCGATCGCGTCATGCCAGCGTTCGCGCCAGATCAGATCGTTCCAATCCGGAATCAGATTGCCGAGTGGGCAGCCTTGATGACAGAACGGTACACCGCAATCCATGCAACGCGCCGCTTGCCGGTTCAGCGTATCCGGCTCCCACTTGTCCATGACCTGGCGCCAATCAGCGACACGCTCGGCGACCGGGCGATACGGCTGTTTCGCGACCGGATACTCGAGAAAACCGGTGACCTTAGCCACGGCTGGCCTCCATCACCGCGTCATCCTCGGGAATGCCGAGCCGCCTGGCGCGCTCGCGCGCGGCAAGCACCAGTTTGTAATCGACCGGAATCACCTTGACGAAGCACTCGCGCAGCCGCTGCCAGTCATCGAGGATCATGCTCGCGACCGTGCTGCTGGTATGGCGACGATGGTTGCGCAGCAATTGCAGCACCGTCTCGGCGTCGTCATCGTGCGCCAATGGTTCGAGATCGACCATCTCCTTGTTACAGCGACTCGCGAAACTCGCGTCGCCGTCGAATACATAGGCAACGCCTCCAGACATACCGGCGGCGAAATTGCGCCCGGTCGCGCCGAGCACCAGGGCAATGCCACCGGTCATGTATTCGCAACCGTGATCGCCGACGCCTTCGACGACTGCGCGCGCACCGCTGTTGCGAACGCAAAAGCGCTCCCCGGCGATGCCGCGGAAATAGGCCTCACCGCTGGTCGCACCGTACAGCGCGACATTGCCGATCAACACATTACGCTCGGCGACGAAGCCGGCGTGGCGTGGCGGATAGACGATGACCTTGCCGCCGGACAAGCCCTTGCCGATGTAGTCGTTGGCATCGCCTTCCAGCGTCATCGTGACACCGCGCGGCACGAACGCACCGAAGCTCTGTCCAGCTGAGCCGTTGAAATGCAGGCGAATGGTGTCATCCGGCAGGCCCGCGCCACCGTAGCGCTTGGTGATCTCGTGGCCGAGGATGGTGCCGACGGTGCGGTTGGTATTGCGGATCGGCAGGATTGCGTTGACCGACTTGCCGCGCTCGAGCGCTTCGGCGCACAGCGGCACGATGGTCGTGACATCAAGCGTCTGGTCGATGCCGTGATCCTGCGCGCGCACGCAATGCACCGGTAGGCCCCTCGCCACCTTCGGCTGGCGGAGGATCTGCGACAAATCGAGTCCGGCGGCCTTCCAATGACCGATGGCCGGTTCGACATCGATGCACTCGACCCGGCCGATCATTTCCTCAATCGTGCTGAAGCCAAGCTGTGCCAGGTATTCCCGTACTTCCATGGCGATGAAGCGGAAGAAATTCTCGACGTATTCGGGCTTGCCAGAGAACTTCGCACGCAGCTTCGGATTCTGCGTCGCGATACCGACCGGGCAGGTATCGAGGTGGCAGACGCGCATCATCACGCAACCGAGCACGACCAGCGGCGCCGTTGAAAATCCAAATTCCTCGGCGCCGAGCAGCGCGCCGATTACGACATCGCGCCCGGTCTTCAACTGGCCATCGACCTGGACCACGATGCGATCGCGCAACCGATTGTGCACCAAGACCTGCTGCGTCTCGGCAAGGCCAAGCTCCCACGGCACGCCGGCGTGCTTCAGCGACGTGATCGGCGAGGCGCCGGTACCGCCGTCGTAGCCGGAAATCAGCACGACATCCGAATGCGCCTTGGCGACACCGGCGGCGACCGTGCCGACGCCGACCTCGGCGACCAGTTTGACGTGGATGCGCGCGCGCGGGTTGGCGTTTTTCAGGTCATAAATGAGTTGCGCCAGATCCTCGATCTAATAGATGTCGTGATGCGGCGGCGGCGAAATCAGGCCGACTCCGGGCGTCGAATAGCGGACTTCGGCGATCCACGGATAGACCTTGCGCCCGGGCAACTGCCCGCCTTCGCCGGGCTTCGCGCCCTGCGCCATCTTGATCTGGATGTCGTCGGCGTTGGTCAGATACTCGGCGGTAACACCAAACCGACCGGAAGCGACCTGCTTGATCGCGCTGCGCTTCGAATCGCCGTTCGGCAACGGCCGGTAACGCTCCGGATGCTCGCCACCTTCGCCGGTGTTCGAGCGCCCGCCGATGCGGTTCATCGCGATTGCCAGCGCCTCGTGCGCTTCACCGCTGATCGAGCCGTAGGACATCGCGCCGGTATGAAACCGCTTGACGATGGCCTCGACTGATTCGACTTCCTCGAGCGGGATCGGCTGGCGATCCGAACGGAACTTGAACAGACCGCGCAGCGTCGCGCGGCGTTCGCTTTGATCATCAACCAGTTTGGTGTACTGCTTGAAGATTCCGTACTGGCCGGTGCGCGTGGAATATTGCAGCTTGTAAATCGTGTCCGGATTGAACAGGTGATACTCGCCGTCGCGCCGCCACTGAAATTCGCCGCCCCAGGACAGTTCCGGCTGCGCCACGGGCCGCTCCGGATACGCCTGACGATGCCGCAGCGCCACTTCGCGCTCGACCACGTCGAGACTGATGCCGCCGACGCGCGATGCGGTCCAGGTGAAGTATTCGTTGACGAACGGCTTGTCGAGGCCGACCGCTTCGAAGATCTGCGCGCCGCGGTAGGACTGCACCGTCGAGATGCCCATCTTCGACATTACCTTGACGACGCCCTTGTTCACCGCCTTGATGTAGTGCCGCACTGCGGTGTCGTGATCCGACTCACCGTGGTAGCGGGTATCCGGATTGATCACGAGGATCTTCTGCCGGATGAGATCGTCCAGCGTCTCGAACGCGAGATACGGGTTGATGGCACCGGCGCCGTAACCGAGCAGCGTGGCGAAGTGATGCACTTCGCGCGGCTCGCCTGATTCGATCACGAGGCCGACGCGTGTGCGCTTGCCGTTGCGCACCAGGTGATG
The DNA here is from genome assembly GCA_020845935.1 of Gammaproteobacteria bacterium. Classification (GTDB taxonomy): domain Bacteria; phylum Pseudomonadota; class Gammaproteobacteria; genus JADLEV01. The sequence continues at coordinate 5,686 of JADLEV010000028.1, read as the reverse complement.
GTGCACGCTGGCGCAGGCCAGCAACGCCGGGATCGGCGCATGCGCGCGATCGATGCCGCGGTCGGACAGGATCAGGAAGGCAAACCCTTCATCGATGGCGGTGTCTGCGGCGGCGTGGAGTTCCTCGAGGGCCTGGCGCAGCGCGGTCTCGCCACCGGCCACCGGGTAGATGGTCGAGACGGTCTTGCAGTGCAGACCCTCCACATCGACATGGCGGATCCGCTCCAACGATTCGTTGTCCAGGATCGGCGAGTCGAGCTTCAGCATCCGGCAACTGTTCGCCGTCGGTTCGAGCAGGTTGCTTTCCGGACCGAGCGGTGTCGAGACTTGCGTTACCAGCGCCTCCCGGATGCCGTCCAGCGGCGGATTGGTGACCTGGGCGAACAATTGCTTGAAATAGTCGTACAGCAGCCGCGGCCGATCCGACAACACCGCCAGCGCGGCATCGGTGCCCATCGAGCCGATCGGCTCCTCACCGGTACGCGCCATCGGCAGCATGATGACCTTCATGTCTTCGTGGGTGTAGCCGAAGACCTGTTGCCGCAGCAGCACGGTTTCGTGATCCGGTTCGTGGATCCGCGGCGGTTTCGGTAGCGCCTTCAGCGGCACGAGCTTTTCCGACAGCCAGCGGCGATACGGCTGCGCATCGATATACTGCTGCTTGATCTCACTGTCGTCGATGATGCGGCCCTGCGCCGTGTCGATCAGGAAGATCCGGCCGGGACGCAGGCGCTCCTTGAGCAGGATCTCTTCCGGCGGGATATCGAGCACGCCGACCTCGGACGCCATCACCACCATGTCGCTCTTGGTCACGTAATAGCGCGACGGCCGCAAGCCGTTGCGATCCAGCACCGCGCCGATCACCGTGCCGTCGGTGAACGTGATCGAGGCCGGGCCATCCCACGGCTCCATGATGCAGCTGTGATATTCGTAGAAGGCCTTGCGGTCATCGTCCATCAGGGCATGACCGCTCCACGCCTCGGGGATCATCATCAACACCGCGAGCGGCAGCGGCCGCCCGGCCATGTGCAGGAACTCCAGCACATTGTCGAAGCACGCCGAATCGGAGCTGCCCTCGATGACGATCGGCAGGATCTTGCGCAAATCGTCGCCGAACAGGCTCGATTCGCAGAGCGCTTCGCGGGCGCGCATCCAGTTGATGTTGCCGCGCAGCGTATTGATCTCGCCGTTGTGACAGATGTAACGGAACGGGTGCGCCAGCGGCCAGGAGGGGAACGTATTGGTCGAGAAGCGCTGATGCACCATCGCCAGCGCGGACTCGACCTCCGGATCCTGGATCTCGGGATAGAGCGGCTCGATCTGCGAGCCGATCAGCATGCCCTTGTAGACGAAGGTCCGGTGCGACAGGCTTGCAACGTAGAACAGCGATTTCTGCGCCAGCCGGGAATTCCAGATCTCGTGCTCGACGCGCTTGCGGATCACGTACAGCTTGCGCTCGAACGCTGCGGCATCGGCAACGGCCGCGTCCCGGCCAATGAAAACCTGCTCGAAGCGGGGCTCGCAGGCACGCGCCGTTGGCCCCAGCGTTGCATCGTTGCAGGGAACGACCCGCCAACCGAGCAGGTGCTGGCCTTCTTCGGCGACGATCCGTTCCAGTGCCGCGCGACAGGCGCCGGCATCGCCCGGTTCGGTCGGCAGAAACACCATCCCGGCGCCGTATTGGCCAGCTGCGGGCAGCGTGAAGCCCAACTGCGCCGCTTCGCGTGCGAAGAACTTGTGCGGGATCTGGATCATGATCCCGGCGCCATCGCCGGTGTTTTCTTCGCAACCGCACGCACCGCGATGCAGCAGGTTCTTCAGCACCGTCAGCGCCTGATCGACGATCTGGTGCGATTTGACGCCTTTGATATTGACGACGAAGCCAACGCCGCAGGCGTCATGCTCGTGCGCGCCGTCGTACAGGCCATCGTCCGGCCTGCCGCTTAGGGGCAATTGCGTGCGCGAGTTTTTCATAGGACCAAAATCGGATTTACTTGCAGTTCGTAACGTCAGGTTCGCGATATCGACCCGGCCATGCGGCTGAGATCCAGCCCGTCGCCAGGTTCCGCGAACTCGAAGACACCCCCTCGGCTGCCGGAGCAGCGGGCAGGGGCGCCGAGCACAAAAGGATCGGAATTATACCGATTGAGTCTGCGCGGTGTCACGCCCGGTCACGGCTGCGTCGCGGCGCGAAGCTCCTTGATGGTTCGCGGCCAGGGACGTTCGCGCTGTACCGCTGCAGGTAACTGGACGATCGCTGCATTTGCTGCGTTGCGGGTGGGGAAATAGCCGAGCGTCGCGATGAACCACGCACGGCCGTCACGCGATCCTTCGATGATGATGGCTTGTTGCTCGAGGCCATGCTGCCTCAGGTAGCGTCGCAAGGCGGCGCGATCGAATGCCGCCAGCAATTGGATGGCGTAGCCGTTGCCGGGCTGGGCGAACAGCCAGTCCGCGTCCTTGCCGGCAGCAGTCGCACGCGGCACCACCGGATCGGCTGCCGGAGACTGCTGTCTTGCTTCCTCGGGCGCCAAGCGCTGCGGTGCTGGAGCTTTCGTTTGTGCTGGTTCGGGAAACTCCGCGGCCTGGGACTGTTGTTCACGGAGCATCGGCAACGGCGCGGCGACCGAGTTGTTCGGCGGCGGCACTGGTTGCGCAGGCGCGGCCTGGCCGGCATCCGTCACGGCGGCCGCCGGAATTTCGGTATTCGGCAGTTCCAACTGGAAGGTCCGGGTTCTGACGCTTCCTTCGACAATTCGTTCGACTGCCTCCCGATCGGCGTCCGGCCGGGACGAAAGCCAGAACATGACCGCCAGAGCCAATGCGGCGAAGCCGCCACCAGCGACCCACGCCGCGCGCGGCACCGTGCGCGCGATGCCGCGCAAGCGATCCGGATCGAACCAGGGACCGGATGGCACCGATTCTGGTGATTGCAGTGCCCGACGCGCCAGAAGCTCCGCGCGACCGGGGGTGCCCGCCGCCTGTAGGCGAACCCAGTCGAGCGCCGCTGCTGGCAGCGGCGAGGCACCGACAGAGCCGGCGGCCTCGAAACGCGCCGCGAGATAGGCCTCGATCTGCTCCGCTGAAAATACCGGCAACGCGATGCGACGAATCGTTCCAACATCCATCCCCTCCGGAAGCGGGAGTGACAATGGTTCCGCTTCACGGCCACGCAGCGCCAGCACGAGCCGGAGCGCGGATTCGTCGCCAGCGGCAACGGCCATTTCGAGCAGTTGCCGCAGCAGGTCGGCGGGCATCGCCCTGGCGTCATCGATCAGTCCCACGATGATGGCGCCGGACCCGGCCATCGCCCGCAACCGGTCACAGACCAGCCGCAGTTCGAGCTCCGGGGCATCCTTTGGCAAGCGCATTGCCAGCGCGTCGGCGATGGTGTGCGCCAGGGACGATTCCGTTGTCCTTGCCGAATCCACGATTAGGAAATATCGCCACTGTGGCGGTGCGAGCCTCGCGACGGCGCGCAGCAGTGCCGACTTGCCGCTGCCCTCGTCACCGAGGATCGCAATCGGGCTGCTGCTGAACTCGATGAGGTGCAGGACCAGGTCGAGCCGCTGTTGCAGCGACGGCGTCGTGAAATGAAACTCCACGCCCGGCGCCTGCCCGAACGGATCGGTCGCGAAGCCCAGCCGCGTGAACCAGTCGTCGCTGGCGGCACGATCGTTAGACATGCTCTGCATCAGTCATGGCTTCCGGGCGCCACGGCCGGCGCACCCATGCATTCAGTACGACAGGGATCGGCGCGGCCCAGCCCGGACCTAGGATTGCGCGACGTCTTCAGGTTCGACGCCACGGTCGAGAATCTTGAGCAACATCGACTGCGCGATATCGGCGCGCACCTCGGCCGATCCAATGTGATTGACGACCACGAAGCGCAACCGGCCATCGCGCACCTTCTTGTCGACGCCCATCAATTCAATGATCCGATCCGCCGGCAAAGGGCGGGGCCGGCTCGTCGGCAAGCCGAGCGTTCGCAGCAGTTCGATCGTCGCAGTCACTTCGGCGGCATCGGCGAGACCCAGTTGCGCGGACAGATCGAGCGCGAAACGCAGGCCGATGGCGACCGCCTCGCCATGCAGCAACGTGCCGTAACCAAGGCCGGTCTCGAGCGCATGCCCAAAGGTATGGCCGAGATTCAGGATCGCACGTCGCCCTTGCTCTTGCTCGTCGCCGGCAACTACCTCGGCCTTGATTTCGCACGAGCGGCGGATGGCGTGCGCCAGGGCGGCCGGATCCCGTTGTTGCAATTCTCGGCTATGCGTCTGAAGCCAGGCGAAGAATGCAGCGTCGCTGATCAGACCGTACTTCACGACCTCGGCCAATCCGGCGCGATATTCGCGCGCGGGCAGGGTGGCGAACGTATCGAAATCCGACAGCACCGCGATGGGCTGATGAAACGCACCGATCATGTTCTTGCCGAGTGCGTGGTTGACGGCGGTCTTGCCGCCGACGGCGGAATCGACCTGCGCCAGCAGCGTCGTCGGCACCTGCACGAAATCGACGCCTCGTTGATAGACGGCGGCAGCGAAGCCGGTCAGATCGCCGACCACGCCCCCACCGAGCGCCAGCAGGACACAGTCGCGCCCGAAACGCCGTTGCAGCAGGTCGGTGACAATGCGCTCGACCGACGCGAGGGTCTTGTGCTGTTCGCCATCCGGCAGAATGCAGGTCGCGGTCCGCTCCGGATCGAGTGCGCCCAAAACGGCATCGAGATACAGCGGCGCAACGCGATCGTTGCTGACCACCATGACCCGCCGGCCTTGCAGCGTCTGCCGCAACAGCGTGTCGGAGGCAAGCAATCCGGAGCCGATATGGATGGGATAGCTGCGATCGCCGAGCTCGACTACGACGGTGAACATGAAGGAATGCTGGCTTGCAGGATGTCGACTATTTGCCGCACTGTACGATGCTCGGTATCGAGAATCAAATCAGCCGTGGCACGATAGAGCGGATCGCGCTGCGTCACGATTTCGAGCAACCGCCCTTCCGGATCGGCATGGCGCAGCAATGGTCGGTTCCGGTCGAGGCGAACCCGCTGATACAGATGAGCGAACGGCACCAGCAGATAGACGACGAAGCCACGCTCGCTCAGATTGCGGCGATTATCCTCGTGCAGAATGGCACCGCCACCGGTGGCGAGCACGAGGCCGTGGAGGCGAGTCAATTCCTCGATGACATCGCGCTCACGGCGCCGAAAGCCTTCCTCACCCTCGACATCGAAAATGAGATTGATGCTGGCACCGGTGCTTTCCTCGATCTTCTTGTCGCTGTCTATGAATTCCTTGCCCAACGTGCGTGCCAATATCTTGCCAATCGTGGTCTTGCCGGCGCCCATCGGCCCGATGAGGTAGATGTTGTCTGCAGTTTGCACCGGCACATCGTAGCAGCACGCCACTCTGCGGTCATCGCGACAGACTGGCGCAGAAGAGCAGACTGTCGCATGACAGGGCCGGTGAGATTAGCGAGGCACCGACGAGGGCTATCGCCGATATGCGACGATACCCTCGCCTGGTAAAAGCCGTCTAACGATTGACGGTGAGACCTTCTTTCAGGATTCGCGGGGTCACGAACACCAGGAGTTCCTGCTTGTCATGCGAGGACACCGTCCGGCGGAACATCTGGCCGAGGTATGGAATCTCGCTGAAAAACGGCACGCGATCGATCGCATTGT
>JADLEV010000027.1 GCA_020845935.1 Gammaproteobacteria bacterium | reverse complement strand
CGTTGACGAAGACCGCGCCGTTGAATCGCATACGCCGGTCAAACAGCATCGTCTTGAAACCGACTTCATACGACAACAGCTCTTCTGAATTGAACGGCAGCAGTTGCGCCAAAACGAATGGCCGCGGATTGACACCACCACCCTTGTATCCGGTCGCAACCTGCACATAGGTCATGACCGAATCGTTCCAGCGGTAATCGAGCGCAACCCGCCAGTCGACACGATCGTCCTGCCAGGTCGCACCCTTGTCGAACAACCCGAACAGCGCGCAGTTGGGCGGATTGATGACGTTGTGCGGCGGCCCGATGCAGGTTGTCGTCGGGTCCGACGGCGTTGCATCCTGCGGCAGGGAGCCGTCGGGGTTGCGCCGAAAATGCGTGTAGGTCTTTTTGTCATCCGAATAGCGCAGACCGGCCGACACATTGAGGGCATCGGCAACATGCCAGGTCGCATGCAGGAACCCGGCATAGTTATGGGAAGGCGTCGTATCCGGCCCGTGGATGAAGTTGAACTGCACGTAATAGAGATTGACGTTGGCTTCGAGCGTCCCGTCCTGTTCGAACATGAAACCACCAAGGGTGAAGTCAACCTTGTCATCGAACGCCGAGCCGTTCAAACGCAGCTCCTGGCTCCATTGATCATGCTTCAGATGCTGCAGCAGCATCTGGCTGACGATCGGCGAGCCGTCGATATCCTGCGCAAACGTCGAATCGTAGGCTCGATACGAGGTAATCGATTTCAGCGAGAATCTTTCGCTGAGGCTCCAATCGATGACCATCGAGAGACCCCAGTCATCGAGCGTACTGATTGGTTCGATCGCGCTCGGTGAATACTGCTGAATCGGGTAGGCCGCGCTGTTCGAATTGGGATCGATATAGGTCGCGTACGAAATGAACGGATCGTTGACGACGGTGTCGCCGCGGTAGCGACCATAGGGCACGAAGGCATTGGTGAGAAAGATCGGATTGCCGTCGGTACCGACGATTGACGTGCCCTGGAAGCCGCCGGCAAACGTGAACGGGCCAGTCCCGGCGGCGGTCAACCCTTCGTTCACGTACAGCAGGACATTCGGCTGGGTCTCGGAATCGTCGTTGGTGATGTCCGCGGTGAACTTGACGTCGAGGTCTTCATTGACCAGCCAGCGCAGCGCCAGTCGGCCGGCGGTATAGGACTGGCCACCCTCCGTCCCGAGCTTGCAATCCGAAATCTTTCCGGTCAGGAAGGTCGGGACCTTGGAAGTCGGGTGCATGCAGCGATAGTCGAGCCGCGTGACATAGCCGTCGCGATGCTTGCTGACACCGGCGATGCGGGCGAACAACTTGTCGGGAACGATGGCGAAGTCACCGCTGGCACGTACATCGATCCGGTTGTAGGACCCGTAGGTTGCCGCAATCGAGCCACCACCTTCTCCCGTCGGCTCCTGCGAAAACAGCTTGATTGAACCGCCGATCGAATTCTTGCCGGCCAAGGTACCCTGCGGACCGCGCAGGACTTCGACCCGATCGAGATCCAGCAAATCGACCAGTGAACCGGTCAACGTCGGATAGTAGATATCGTCGATATAGATGCCGACACCCGGTTCGAGCGCATAGTTGAAGTCGGTCTGGCCAATGCCGCGGATGAACGCCACCAGCGACGGACCGAACGCCTGACCGGCCGGTTTCAGCGTTACGTTCGGCGCTTGCGCGGCAATCTCGAAGACCGACACCTGGCTGCGCGCATCCATCGTTTCCGAGTTCACCGCGGTGATCGCGATGGGCGTGTCCTGCACGTTGGTCTGACGGAACTCGGCGGTGACGACGATATCTTCGATCGCAGAACCAGAACTGGTCTGCGCGTTGGTGATCCCAGGCCCAACGAGCCCGAGCGCCAGCGCGACCGCCGTGGCCAGATCGCTGGTTCCGGTGAGGCTGCGCGGGCTTGCTTGCGGTTGCACTACTTCCGATGACGTCATGGTTACCCCCAATTCTGGTCAGTGAACAAAACGTACAACATCGATGAAGTGACAAATTACAACGAACTCGTGTGCATTTTTATCCTGCACGTCTGGGCTGAACCTCGCCACGGACCCAGAGTTCTCGCTGTTAATAGTAGTACTAACCCGATCCCGGCTCCAGCATGTTGCTAAAACGCACCATCCAAGTGTGTTCAGTTCTCGCGGCGACCGCGGATGATGGCCAGGATTGTATTGACGACGAACAGCACCAGGGCAACGGCATTGAGCAGACCGCCGTTGCTGCGCCAATCGGACCTTAGCGCCAGATCCCCGGCCAGACGAAGGACGAGCGACAGGTGCAACAGCACCAGGTGAAAGTAGAACACCGGACTGTAGCGGACACGCAACCGGGTCACCGCGGGAAAGATGATCGGTGCATGACCGAACACCATCGAAAACACGAACCCGACCAGCACCGCGTGCAATGCGGCGTCATAGGCAAGGCCGGCACCGAGCGCCGCGTTCGGCAAGCAGAGCAATACGCCCGACACCGCGAGCCACACGTAGCCAGTCAACAGACATACCGCGATGAATCGCGTCAGACCCGACTGGCGCACGGTCCGCCGCGCGATGTCGTGTCGCAACAACCAGAGCGCCAACCCGAACTGACTCGCGCCGAGCAGGATCCAGCCGCGGGCATCGACCGCGCCGAGTGCGGTGCCGGCAAGGCCCAGCAGGACCAGGGCGACGAACAGCCGGGTCGCCTGTGGCGACGGGCGCAACACACGGGACAGTTCAAGCCGTTCCGCCGCGATCGTCAACACCAGAAACGCCATCCACCAGAGCGAAACGGCCGCCATGCCGGCGGCGGCACCCCAAAGCAACGTGCCGACCAGCCAACAGCCGGACGCGACCACCAGCAGCCGCGTATGCAGCGCCGGTTGACGCTGGCCAAGCACCCAGGTCGCCGCCACCAGAATGAGCGCCGCAAACGCGATCAGAATGACGCCGCCTGCTCTGGCAACACCGGTGCCGAGCAGCAGCATGCCCAACGTGCTCAGCAGCGGCGCGAGATAGGCCCAGCGACGCCCGAGCGCGACCGCACGTTCGAGACCGATGACCACGCCGAAAAAGCCGGACACCATCAACGGTCCATGCAGCGGGAGCAACGCGGCCGAGGGCAAGGGGGCGGACCAGCCGAGCCGCGCGAGACCAGCCAGTACGCCGAGTCCGAGCGTGATGAACCCGAGCGCCAGCAGCGGAAACCGCAGCGCCGGCGGCAGGTCAGCCGAAGAGGGTGCGTGCGCCATCCGACATCAGGCCCGGGTGCCAGGGCGGATCCCAGACCAGATCAACCTCGATCTCGGCAACGTCCGGGGCAAACGCCGCCACGGTTTCACGTACATTATCGACAATCAGACCGCTCATCGGGCATGCCGGTGTCGTCATCGTCATCTGAATATGAATGCGATCGGCTTCGATCGTGATGCCGTAGACAAGACCCAGATCGACGATATTCATGCCGAGTTCCGGATCGACGACGTCGCGCAGTGCGGTAAGCACATCTTCTTCGGTTGGCAGGCTCATGGTCAGCGTCACGCGTTCATAATCTCGACCGCGGCTTGGCGTTACCCATCGCAACGAGTTCCGCGGAGGTCGGCGCATAGCATGGCGGATGGAACAGGCGCGGAGCAAGTGAATGGCGACGACACCAGTCCGCCTCGGCATTCACTTCGGAAAGTTCTGCCTTCGTCCTTCGGCGGGATAGACTTGCGCCTCAATTCCGTGGCAATAATGCCGTGCTACAAGCGATTCCGAACCATTGGGGAGACAGGGCATGGCCGAACCCGCCCTTGAGCATTACCTGGGCGACGCCTATGCACCGCGCGAAATTGCGCGCAAGGTCGAGTCGATGGGCGTCGCCAAGGCCCACACCGATGCCCTGACGATTCTGATTCTCGCGGTGCTTGCCGGGGCGTTCATCTCGCTCGGATCGATGTTCTTCACCGTCATCGTCACCGGCAGCGAACTCGGTTTCGGCATCACTCGCCTGCTCGGCGGCATTGGCTTCTGCCTGGGTCTCATCCTGGTCGTCGTTGCCGGTGCCGAGCTGTTTACCGGCAACAATCTGCTGGCGATGGCCTGGGCCAGCGGGCGGCTCGGCCTGCGCGATGTCGCGCGCAACTGGCTGCTTTCCTATGCCGGCAACGTCGCCGGCTGCCTCGGCACCGCGATGCTGATTTGGCTTGGCGGCATCGCCGGTCTAGGCGATGGTGCGGTCGGCACCACCGCGCTGCGCATCGCAAGCGCGAAGGCCGAGTTATCGTTGCTTGAAGTGTTTTGCCGCGGCGTGCTGTGCAACGCACTGGTATGCATGGCGGTGTGGCTGACGCTCGGCGGTCACAGCGTCACCGACAAGGTTCTGGCGATCCTGTTTCCGATCGCGGCGTTCGTCACCATCGGTTTCGAGCATTGCATCGCCAACTGGTTTTTTCTGCCCTATGCCCTGCTGCTCGATGCCAACGCAGCAGTGCCGCTCGCCGGCGTCCTGCGCAATCTGCTTGCGAGCACCGTTGGCAATCTCGTCGGCGGCACCGTGCTGGTGGCCGGTGTGTATTGGCTGGCGTATCTGCGCGAACAGCGTTCCGCGAGAACCTAGGGAAGCTCTGGCATTTGCGGAACTGCCTACGGCGACACAACTGCGACTCCAACAATTTTAGGGAGGATCGGATGGCACACGACAATCGCGAGCATCCGGGTGACCCGGAACCCGCACAGGCTGGGACGACGACAGCGCAGACGACGATCGACCTGACAAGGCGGCGGACGGCACAAGGTCTCGTAGTCGGTGGCGCCGCAATCGCTTTCGGGTTAATGCCGGCGTTGCAGCCGCGCGCGGCGCGCGCGGCTTCGGAGCCCGTGGTCGAGACGCGCCACGGCCGCGTGCGTGGCTTCCTCGCGCAAGGCGTCTACACCTTCCGCGGAGTCCGGTACGGTGCGAGTACCTCGGCTGAACGGCGTTTTCGCCCACCCGAACCGCCGACACCATGGGCGGGCGTCGTCGATGCCTCGAGCTACGGCTTCTCGGCACCGCAAACCAATCCGTTGGCCGCTCCCGGGCGAACCTCACCACTCGCCGACATCATGGCCGCGTCGGATGGTTATCGTGCCGCCCCGGCCGAGAGCGAAGACTGTCTTTTTCTGAACATCTGGACCGCTGGCCTCGGCGTCTCGCGCAAGCGGCCGGTGCTGGTCTGGTTGCATGGTGGTGGTTTCACCAGCGGCTCGGCATCGCCCCTGCTCTATGACGGCGGCAACCTGGTCCGGCGCGGTGACGTCGTGGTCGTCGGTATCAACCATCGCTTGAACGTATTCGGCTATACGCATCTGGAAGACCTGGGCGGTACCGAGTTCGCCCACTCCGGCAATGCCGGCCAGCTCGACATCATCCAGGCGCTTGCCTGGGTCCGCGACAACATCGATCGTTTCGGCGGCGATCCACGACGAGTCATGATTTTTGGCGAGTCCGGCGGCGGCGCGAAGGTGTCGTTTCTGCTCGGCTCGCCACCCGCCAAGGGTCTGTTTCACCGAGCCGTGATCGAAAGCGGCCCCGGCTTGCGCATGGGGGAACGCGCCCGCGCAAGCCAGGTCGCCGAAGTTCTGCTTGGGGAACTCGGTCTGTCCCGGTCGAAGCTTGCCGATATCCACAAGCTGTCGACGACGCAAATCCTGTCCGCATACTTTGCCGCACAAGCGCAGGTCGGTGCGGGCGGTCTCGGATCGGGCGGTTTCGGCCCGGTCCTCGATGCCGAAGTCCTGCCGGCGCATCCGTTCGATCCTGTCGCTTCGGAACTCTCGGCATCGATACCGATCATCATCGGCTGGAACCGCACTGAAGCGACGGTGTTCTCGCTCGGCGAACCGGCCTTGTTCGAACTCAATGAGGCCGGCCTCGAGCAGCGCGTGCGCACGATGTACCGTGACGATGCACCGGCGGTGCTTGCCGCCTACCGCACGGCGATGCCGACCGCGACGCCGTCCGCAATCTACTTTCGGGTCGCCTCCGAGCAGATGTTCGGATTCAATTCGATACTGCTTGCCGAACGCAAGGCGGCACTGCGAAAGGCGCCGGCCTATGTGTACCGGTTCGACTGGGCAACGCCAGTCATGAACGGCAAGCTTGGTTCACCACACGGCGTCGAGATGCCCTTCGTGTTCGATAACGTCGACAAGGCGGGCAGCGGTTTGACTGGCGGCGGCGCGGCCGCGAACCGGTTGGCCGCACGGGTCAGCGCGGCCTGGCTCGCCTTCGCGGCAACCGGTGATCCGAATACCCGTCGCAGTGGCTTGCCGCTTTGGGAGCCCTACTCGGCCGAACGCCGCTCCATGATGCTGTTCAATGATCGCAGTGAGCTTGCGCTCGATCCGGATCAGGGAATTAGGGAGACTCTGGCAGGGATTCCTGGCTGATCGCGGGTCGAAACGCCCAAGACGGGAAATTCCGGGGCGGACAAGGATCCGCCCCGGTAAATGCATCAGAGGATTAGCGCCACTTGTCGATCGAGGTGCTGGTCACATGACTGAAATCGCCACCCGACCAGTACGTATTGGTGCCTCCGCCAACGGCAACAACCTCAATCGGCGTACGCTGTGGCATCCCCGCCGGAGCCGCTGCCGCGGCGCCACCAGCGGGCGCGCCAGCCGGACCCGCCATCCCGCCCGGAGGCCCGCGACGCACGAAACGTGACACCGGGATTTCCGCGGTTTCGCCAAGTTTCAGGTACGAAGCGTATGGTTCAACGCCATTCTTCGCCTGCTCCAGCAACTGCTCGTTCTGCGACCAGTACAACCAGGCCGGTGTCTTCGACTCGGTCGCCAGGTACTGCGCGAACTGTTGCTTGGTCGCGAAACCGTTGTTCTTCAACTCGGTCGCGACGATCGGATCGACGATGATCGTGGCCGCGCTCAGGCCGAAGGAAAAGAAGTGGGTCAGCCAGTTCTTGATGACATCCTGCTGCGGCAAGGGGCTGAACCAGGCAATGGTATTGAAGCTCCAGCCGCTCATGATGCTGACGACGCTCT
>JADLEV010000026.1 GCA_020845935.1 Gammaproteobacteria bacterium | reverse complement strand
GCGGTCCGACATGCGCATGACGAAGTCCATGTTGTGCTCGACCAGCAGGGTCGTCAGCCCTTCCGCGCGCAGGCTGGAGAGCAGCTCCCCGATCTGCAGGCACAAGGTCGGATTCACTCCGGCCAGGGGTTCATCCAGCACGATCAGTTGCGGTGTCGCGATCAGCGCGCAGCCTAGTGCTACCAGCTTCTGTTGGCCGTAGGACAAGGTCGCGGCTGGCGAATCGAGCATGCGGTCCAGTCCGATCCGCTGCCCGATCTCGGCGGCGCGCTGCTGCGCTTTGGCCGCGAAGCGGCGCATGAAGCCCGTCGCCAGCAAGTTCGTGTGCCACGCCGGCACGCGGTGCGCGTGCATGGCCAGCGCAAGGTTCTCGCGCACGGTCAGCGGGCCGTAGACCCGCACGGTCTGAAATGTGCGACTCATCCCGGCGCGCACGATGTCCCACGGCGGCCTGCCGCTCAGCTCGGCGCCCCCGACCCACCAGCGGCCGCCGTCATGAAGCTGGAAGCCGCTGATGCAATCGATCAGCGTGCTCTTGCCCGAACCGTTCGGACCGATCAGCGACGTGATCGTGCCACGCTCGACGACGAACGACACGCCGTCCAGCGCCACGACGCCGGCGTAGCGCTTGGACACTCCCTCCAGCCTCAGGATCGCGTCAGCCATCGGCTTCCCGTCGGTCTCCGTCGCTGCTGACGCGCGCGCGGCGAGCGATCCGCCGAGGTAGCTCGGCGATGCCGTTCGGCAGGAACAGCGCCAGTGCGATCAGGAGCAGGCCGTAAATCAGGCTGCGTGCATCGACGCTGATACGCAGCAACTCCGGCAGCACCGTGAAAATCAGCGCCGCCGCCAACACGCCGACGAAGCTTCCGGGCCCGCCGAGCAGTACCATGATCAGGATCGCCTCGGTGTAGTACATGTCGAAGATCGATGGATCGACGATGGTCAGATTGAAGACGTGTACCGCCCCGATGACCCCCGCGATGAACGCCGACAGGCCGATAGCCAGCAGCCGGTAAGGCAGCGGATCGATTCCCTGCGCCTTGGCCAGCGGTTCGTCGAGGCGGATCGCCATCATCATGCGCCCGGCGCCAGAACCGATTACCCATCGCACCAGCAGCAGTAGCGCGACGGACACGGTCAGCGATAGCCAATAATAGGTGCGTGGCGTGTCGAACTCGACCGGTGACAAACCAGGAATCGACACCGTGGGCGCCGGCAGGCCGGGCAACCCGGCCGGCCCCCGCGTCAGAAACGCCAGATCCTTGGCCAGCAGATGCAGGATCAGCGTCATCGCCAGGCTGACGATGACGAACGCGATGCGTGACAGCCGCAACGATGCAAACCCGATGAACACGCCCAGCAGCGCCGCCAGCACGCCGCCTGCCAGTGCAGCTGGCCAGAAACTCCAGCCCGTATCGACGACCAGGATCGCCGCCGTGTACGCGCCCAGTCCGAAGAAGCCGACTTGCGCGAACGACAGCAGGCCGCCATAGCCGAACACCAGATTCAGCGACGTGGCCAGCACCGCAAACGTCGCCGCTGTGATGCCGATACCCAGCGCATAGGGCGACGGGAACACGAACGAAAAGACGATCGCAATCAGCAGCAACGCGGCGCCGCCCCATGCGGAAACAAGCGAATCCTGCACCGCGCTACAGTCGCGCCGACCGGCCGAACAGACCCTGCGGCCTGACCAGCAGGATGGCTATCATCAGTACGAAGGTGATCGCTTCCGCTGCCACCGCCGATAGCCACAGCGACGACAGGCTCTCGAACGAGCCGAGACCGATGGCGACGACAGCCGCGCCCAGCAGGCTACCCATGCCGCCGATGATGACGATGGCGAACGCCTTGACGAGAAAACCCAGGCCCATCACCGGATGTACTGCATACATGGGTGCCAGCAATGTACCGGCCAGCACCGCCAGCACGACACCGGTGATCACTGCCAGACGGATGGCCGCATGCGCGTTGATGCCGACCATCGCCGCCGCACGCGGGTTCTGCGCCACTGCGCGAATGGTGCGACCCAGGTGCGTGTGGTGCAGGAACACGTACAGTAGTGCAATGCAGCCCGCTGCCGCGACGAACGCGATGGCGCGCACCCTGGGCATGACAACGGGCCCCAGTTCGAACAGCCCGGTTGCCGCCGGAAAGTGGACTTCGCGCGGTGTGGCGCTCCACAGCAGCATCGCGCTGCTCTGAAGCACCATCGCCAGGCCCGTGGTCAGGATGATGGCCCGCTCGATGGATCCACCGGTGTCACGAACCAGGCGATAGACCGCGTAGCCAAGGACCAGACCGATCAGTGTCGTGACCGGAATGCTCTGCAGGTACCCCAGTCCGATTCTCTCGGCGACGAACCAGGTCGCCATGGCGCCGATCATGTAGAGCTCGCCGTGAGCGAAGTTCACGATGTCGAGCACGCCGAATATCAGCGCCAGTCCGACGGCGATCATGGCATAGATCGAACCCATGACCAGGCCGTTTGCGAGCTGCTGCAGCAGCAGGATAGGGTCCATGCAGCCCTCAGGCGACCTCAGGTGCGCTGCAGCGCGACGATGGAAATCTTGCCGTCCTTCAGAAGCAGGATCACCGCGTTGTTGTGCGCCTGATTGTGCTCGTCGAACTGCAGTTCGACACCCAGCATCGACTGATAGCGCGATTTCTCCAGCGCGTCACGGATCGCTGCAGCATCGACCTTGCCCGCACGCTTGATGGCATCGGCGATCATGTAGACGGCCTCGTAGCCGTATGCGCTCTGGAACATCGGTTCGGCGTTGAAGCGCTTGCGGTAGTCACCGGCGAAGCGTCGATTGGCTGGCGTGTCGACCTCAGGCGAGTACGGCAGCACGCCGATCGAACCGTCGACGAAGCCGCGCTTGATCTGCTCGGGCGACAGCAGTGCCGGATCGAACCGGCCGGTGATCGGGATCTTGCCACCCCAGGCTTCGTACTGCTTCATGAAGTTGGCCATGTCGGCGCCGAGCATGTAGACGGCAATCGCATCCGGTTTCGCGCTCACCAACTTGGTGATCAGAGACGTGAAGTCGGGTGTTGCCTGCGTGAAGGTCTCGGTTGCCGCTATCGTGACGCCCAGGCGCTTGGCATGCTCCGAGAATGCCCTGGTGCCGCCGCGCCCGTAGTCGGTGTCCTCGGCAATGATGGCGATGCGGCGCCAGCTGGTTCGCGCGGCGAGGTGCTCAACCAGCGCTTTGGCCATGCCGTCGTCCGACACGCTGATGCGGAACGCCCATGCGTTGTTGCCCTTGCGGCCCGACAGGCCGGTGATGGACGGTGCGGTCGAGACGTCGATGACGAACGGAATCTCGCTGCGCTTGACCACAGGCATCACCGCCAGCGACACCGAACTGCAGAAGGCGCCAATGATCACCACCGCCTTTTCTTCGTTGATGAGACGATTCACGGTCTGCACGCCCTCTGTCGGGTTGCAGCGATTGTCGGCTACCGCCAGCCGGATCGGCCGGCCAAGCACGCCACCGGCCTGATTGACTTCTTCCACCGCCATCTCGACACCCTGCCGCTCGGGCAGCGCAAACGAGGCAGCTGCGCCGGTCACCGGATTCGTCAGGCCGACTACGACAGGTGCTCCGCCCTGCGCCCAGCCGAGGGTGCAGAGAAGGCTGACTGTTGCCGCGGCAAGTGGCAGGAATCCTTTGGACTTCATCGCTTCTCCTGTTGCAGTGAGGGGTTGAACTCGTAGACTGCCTCGGCTTGCGCCGCACTGACGTAACCCTCGCGAAGATC
Source organism: Gammaproteobacteria bacterium (assembly GCA_020845935.1). Lineage (GTDB taxonomy): Bacteria > Pseudomonadota > Gammaproteobacteria > JADLEV01. Next base: position 5,377 of record JADLEV010000026.1, on the reverse strand, counting down.
GCGGATCACGAGTTCGCGATCACGCTGTGCCGGCGTGCCGAGTCCACCGCCACCGGGTGTTTCGATGATCAGATCCTCGTCGGGATGGATGTCGTGTGCACCCATCGAACCGAGGGTGCGCCGCGTTGTGCGCACCACGCCCGCCGCGCCATCACCGCCACCTCCACGTCCACGCGGCGGATGCACGACGCGATCGAGCATGGCGGCGAAGCGGAACGGCTGATTCGCCAGCGAGCGCAACTGGATCACCTGACCGAGTCCACCGCGCCACCGTCCAGGGCCGCCGCTATCGGCACGCAGTTCCTTGCGCACGAACAGAAGCGGCGTGACGGTCTCGGCGATCTCTACCGGGACCGCCTTGACGCCGCTCGGAAACGACGTCGCCGACAGCCCGTCGAGTTCGTGGCGGGCGCCGGTGCCACCGTTGTGAAAGCTGGTCATTCCGAAACGCCGCTGCGTCGCACCGTCGCGGTCCGTCGTCTCGCCCGAAACCACCAGCAGCCATAGCGGCGTACCCTCTGCGGGCACTGCCGTTGGCATCGCCTGTGCGAGGGCGCCGAACACCACGTCAGGCAGCATCTGCCCGATGACGTGACGCGCGGTGACGGCGCAGGGCTCCTGCGCGTTCAGGATCGATCCCAACGGAGCCACGACGCGCACCAGACCCAGCGAGCCGGCGTTGTTCGGTACCTCGGGTGCCAGCGCGCACTTCACGCCGAAGCTGGCATAGGCCGCGGTGTAGCACAGCGTCACGTTGATGCCGAAAGCGGACTGCGCTGACGTACCGGTGAAGTCGAGCAGCAGACCTTGCGCGTCGACGCTCAACTCGAGTCGCAGGTCGATCGGCTTTTCGTAGCCATCGATGCGCATCTCGCTGTGATAGCGTCGGCGCGGCAGGCGATCGATCGCCGCGCGCATTGCGCGCGCCGTCGAGTCGAAGATGTACTCGGCGAGATTACCCAGATCGTCGAGCCCGAACTCAGCCAGCATCTCCCCGAGCCGGCGCCGTCCGATGTCGTTGCAGCCGACCAGCGCCATCAGATCGCCGACCACCTGCACCGGCTCACGCACGTTGGCACGGATGATGTCGAGCAGCGTCGGATCGAGCTGGCCGCGATGCTGCAGACGGCAGATAGGCAGCCGCAGTCCCTCCTCGTAAATCTCTCTTGCATCGGGCCCGGCCGGCCGGCCGCCGATGTCTGGAACGTGTGTCGTCGACGCGAACAACCCGACCATCCGCCCACCATGAAACGCCGGCGTCACGACCGTGAAGTCGAACAGATGCCCGGTGCCCAGCCACGGATCGTTTGTCAGAAAGACGTCGCCGTCGCTCATCTGATCTGCCGGGAATCTGGCCAGGAAATGCACCACCGCTGCAGCCATCGTATTGACGTGGCCCGGCGTCCCCGTGACCGCCTGCGCAATCATCCGGCCGCGCATGTCGAATACGCCGGCTGATACATCGCCGGCCTCGCGCGCCGCAGTGCTGAACGCAGCTCGAATCAGTGTCTGCGCCTGTTCCTCGACCACCGCCACCAGGCGGTTCCACATGATGTGCCGATGGATCTCGGCCAGATCGGCTTCGCGCAGCCCGTCGTCGGCGCTGGCGGCCTGGGCATCGGCGGTCATCGCACCCCCTTGCGAGTGAGCACCAGATGTCCGCGAGGTTCCAGGCAGACCTGGAATCCCGTGGGCACTACGGTCGTGGTCTGCGTCTCCACGATCAATGCAGGCCCATCGAGCGTCTCGCCGCTGATCAGCGAATCGCGGCGCCGCACGCACGCCTCGACCTCGCCATTGGCGCCGGGATCGATCATCCTTCGACTGTCTGAGCCAGTGGCCGAACCGGCGGCTGCCGCGACCATTGTCGTGTCGTTCCCTGCGTTCCCCGCCGGACTCGTCGCCTGCTCGTTGAGATCGACCATCCAGTTCAGGAACTCGATGTCGTGATCGTCGAATATCCTGCCGTAAAGCCTCTCGTAAGTCTCCTCGAAAGCCCGGCGCAGCTTCGGTGCATCGCTGTCCTGCAACGCGTGCATTGGCAGCTCGATCGACACTTCGTGTCCTTGGCCGAGATAGCGCGCATCGGCGCGCAGCGTCCAGTGCATCTCGCCGCGCGGCTGGGCCTCGGCGACGATGCCGCGCGCCTCCTCCACCAACTTGTCGATCAGGGCATTGATGGCAGCCGCATCGAAACGGGACAGCCGCTGATACAGGCTGCGTGCGCAATGAAACGCAACCGGCGTATGCAGGAAACCGACCGCCGAGCCAACTCCGGCATCGCGCGGAACCACCACCTGTCTGATGCCGAGCTTCTGCGCCAGTCGTGCACCATGCAGCGGGCCGGCGCCGCCGATCGCAATCAGCACGCGGTCGTGAACCGCCTTGCCCTGCTCGATGGCATGGATGCGGACTGCGCTCGCCATCGTTTCGTCGACCATCTCGCTGATGCCGAGCGCCGCCGCCTGCCCGCTCAGGTTCAGCGGTCCTGCCAGCGCCCGCTGTATCGCGCGTGCTGCCGGCGCCGTCTCCAGCGCCATCGCACCATCGCCGAACGTTGCTGGATCGATGCGGCCGAGGAGCAGATCGGCATCGGTCACCGTCGGACGCTCACCGCCGCGACCGTAGCAGACCGGTCCGGGCTCCGAGCCGGCGCTCTCCGGGCCGATCGTGATGCGTCCCATCGCGTCGACCGATGCGATCGAGCCTCCGCCCGCCCCGATCTCGACCAACTCGATCACCGGAATGCGCACCGGAATGCCGCTGCCCTTTCGGAATCGATGCGCGCGATCGATCTCGAACAGGCGGGAAGTCTGTGGACGCCCGTCGTCGATCAGGCACAGCTTGGCGGTGGTCCCGCCCATGTCGAAGGCCACCACCTGGCGCGCTCCGACGTGCTCGGCCACCCGGCGGGCGAAGATCACGCCGCCCGCCGGGCCCGATTCGACCAGGCGCACCGGAAACCGCCGCGCTGTCTCCACCGACGCCAGCCCGCCGGCCGAGGTCATCAGCAGCAAAGGGGCATGGCTCGTGAGCTGTGACGCGAGCGCTTCCTGCAGGCGGCGTAGATAGCCGCTGATAATCGGTCGCACGTAGGCATTGGCCACCGTCGTGCACAGGCGCTCGTACTCACGGATCTCGGGGCACACCTGGTGCGACAGACAGACCGAGGCCTCAGGCAGATCCCGCGCCAGTGCCTGCGCAGCCGCTATCTCGTTGTGCGGGTTGGCGAAGCTGTGCAGAAACCCGACCGCCACCGACGTGACCTGCAGCGCCCGCAGGGTTGCAGCCAACTCGCTCCACTCCGACTCGGCGGGGGTCGCCAGGATGGCACCGGCGGCCGTGCAACGCTCGCCGACCTCGAAGCGCAAGTGCCGCGGCACCAGTGCCGCCGGACGTTGCATGAAAAGGTCGTACTGGTCGAAGCGGTGCTCGTAGGCGATCTCCAGCGCATCGCGAAAACCGCGTGTCGTCACGAGCGCAGTCCGGGCGCCGCGTCGCTCGATGATTGCGTTGGTGGCCAGTGTGGTGCCGTGCACGAAGCGCGTGACCGCCGAGCCGTGGACGCGCGCCTCCGCCAGCAGCCGCGCAACGCCCCGTAGTACCGAGAGTTCGGGCGCCGTGTGATCGGTCAGTTCCTTGGTTGACAGCAGCCCGGACGTCGCCTCCAGGACGATATCCGTGAAAGTGCCACCAATGTCGACCGCAATCGCGCAGTGAGACTGAGCCACGACGCCCCCGAGGTGTTTAGTATTCTATTCTCAGTGCATCACGGTATCCACATCGCTTCGTTGGCGCGTTTAGTATGCTAAATTGTGATGCCGCACAGTTTGCCGGGAGGCCGGTACCGCCGCCCGGTTCAGCGCGGCTGGCCGAACTGATTCGCCAAGCCATCCGCTACGGCAGTCCGCCGCCCGGCGGCCACCTGTCCGAGTACGAACTGGCACGACGCTACGACACGTCGCGTACGCCGGTCCGGCACGCGTTGACGTTACTCGCACTGCAGGATCTGGCGGTCTACCGTGAACACCGCGGGTACTTCGTGCGGGACATGGATCCGCAGGAGATCCAGGGGCGACTGCGCATTCGGGCGGCGATGGAAGGCCTGGCTGCGCGTATCGTGGCGTCGCGCGGTATCACGGTCGCAGAACGCTGTCAGCTTCGTGCGGCGCGGGCTGAATGCGTGAAGGGCAACGCTGTGTCGATGAACGCGGAAGGGTTCACGGATTACATGCGCGCCGTTGAGCAGTTCCATGAAGTGCTTCGCGCCGGCGCCGACAACCCGTTGCTCGGCGAGACGATCCGACGCGCGATCGATATCCCGTTTCGCTTCGCCAACGGACGGATCCGCTGGATCGAGCATGAGCGCCTCGCCACCTGGGCAGCGATGCCACGCGCCATCTCCGCAGCCAACCTGGACCGAGCCCGCGTCCTCGACGCAATCGAAGAGCGCAACGGCCCGCGAGCGGAATCGATGACCCGCGAACACTTCTTCTCGATGAGCCAGACGATCGCGCTCTTGTTCAGCGCGAAGATCGCGGCGCCGGCGCAGCCACCCGATGATTAGCTGCGGTCCGGAGCGCGAAGGGTCGATCAACCCGAGCGTGATGCAGTGGCCGTGCGATTCGCAAGTCGTGGGCGCATCGGCCGTGCTCGAACTCGCCGCGGGCCTCGGTCACGCCCATTGGCCACAGGAACCGGCCGTCGTCCAGCAGTTCGCGCGCGGAGCACGAATCCGGCATTACCGGACCGCGCAACGGCAGAAGGTCAGACCACCACGACGTATGCTCGGTCGCCTGTGGTGTGGCCGCCAGGAACGCGTGCCGATGGCTTCATCAGCAGCCAGTCGCTCTGGTACGGCAACGATCGTGCAACGGCTTTCGATGCAACGCCGGAGATCGAACATCCAGGGCGATCGAAAAGTGAGAATATTCATCATCGGATCCGGCATGCCGATCGTGAGCAGGTTGGCCGCCGCAGATCAGGGAGCGATCGACCATGATGCGCACATTCGCGGCACAAGCACCCGTCGTCATTGCCGGCGGCGGCATGGCTGGTCTGTGCGCCGCGGTCTCGGCACTCGAGCAGGGTGCCGGGGTGACGGTGATCGAAAAGAGCGTGCGCGCCGGTGGTTCGATGTGGTTGTCCGGCGGCATCATCTGGACCTTCCGGAGCAAGTCCTGTCTGGTCGATGAACTCCCGGACGGTAACCGTGCCTTGCAGGAACTCGTCGTCGATACGCTCGACGAAAGCCTCGACTGGCTGCAGGCACAGGGCGTCGAACTCGGCCCGGAACAGGGTTTCCAGCGCTATGGTCGCGGGCGGCAGGCCAGCCCGGCGCAGATGACCCATGCGCTGCTCGAGCGGATTGCTTCGT
>JADLEV010000025.1 GCA_020845935.1 Gammaproteobacteria bacterium | reverse complement strand
GCAGGTCGGACGTTCGATTCGTCTCCGGGGCGCCACCATTCGGCATGCGAACGGGAATCAGCCGCTGCAAATCGGCCACGTTCCGGCGGCCTCGGTTCAGCCGACAACGCGCTTGCCCAGCAAATCTTCTATTTCTCCAACGGCAAATCCTGAATCGGCAAGCACTTTGCGCGTGTCTGCTCCGACTGCCGGGGGAGCAGACGGCTGATCCGGTGTCGACCGGCTGAAGCGCGGCGCAGGCGCCGGTTGCGGCACGCCAAGATGGGCGGGATAGATTCCGCGTGCGGCGTTGTGCGGGTGCTTCGGCGCCTCATCCAGGTCGAGCACGCCGGACACGCAGGCATCCGTGCCTTCCAGCAGCGCCACCCATTCGTCACGCGTCTTCGAGCGGAAGATGGCAGTCAATTCGCGACGCATCTCCGGCCACACCTTGCGGTCGTTCTGGATCGCGATATAGCGCTTGTCCAGGCCGATGATTTTCGTCATTTCGGCGAAGAACTTGTTTTCCAGACAGCCCACGGCAACCGCCTTGCCGTCGCTGGTTTCATAAGTGTCATAGAAGGGCGAGGCGCCATCCAGCAGATTGTCGCCACGCTGATTGGACCAGATGCCGGCTGCACGCATGCCGAAGAATGGCGACATGAGGAAGGCCGCGCCGTCCACCATCGCGGCATCGACCACCTGCCCCTTGCCGGAGCGTTCGCGCTCGAAGAAGGCCGTGACCATGCCGAAGGCCAGAAACATTGCCCCGCCACCGTAGTCGCCGACCAGATTGAGCGGCGGCACCGGCCGCTCCCCGGCGCGGCCGATGCCGTTCAGCGCGCCGGTCAGCGAGATGTAATTGATGTCGTGCCCCGCCGCCTTGGCCAGCGGCCCATCCTGCCCCCATCCGGTCATGCGTCCATACACCAGGCGCGGATTGCGCGCATGGCAATCCGCCGGGCCGAATCCCAGACGCTCGGTGACGCCCGGCCGAAAGCCCTCGATCAGCCCGTCCGCCTTGTCGATCAGCCGCAGCAGCACCGCGAGCCCCTCGGGATGCTTGAGATCGAGCGCAATCGACTGCCGTCCGCGCGACACCACTTCGAATTTCTTGTCCATTTCGAAAATCGGTACGCCCTGCTCCAGTCGATCGATCCGGATGACTTCAGCGCCCAGATCGCACAGCAGCATCGACGCCATCGGGGCGGGGCCGATGGCGGCCATTTCAACGATTCGAAGTCCGGCTAGTGGTCCCATTGCTGTTCCTGTCATTGTTCATCATCGGAGCAATCCTCCGGCCGGGCGAGCGGGATCTGTCCAGCACGCTGCAGAAGCCGAGTTGACTTGCGGATGTCGATTCTAGATTGAAATACGATCACAGGCGACAGAACCGCCGCGCATCGACAGGTGCCCCCGGTGCATGGATTCAGACAAATAATGCCTTGTAGATCCTTTATCCATGCGGTTCTTCGGGCAGCCCCCCTCTGGGGCCGGCAGTGATCGAGGCCCGCTCCGCCTCGCGTAGGCGCAACAGGCGTCGCTGCACCTTGCCCGTCGTCGTCATCGGCAAGGCATCGATGAATTCGATCAGGCGCGGATCTTCATAGGGCGCCAGTCGATCACGCACATGATCCTGTATGACGGCAGCCAGTTCATCTGAGGCGGCGTGACCCGGCGTCAGCACGATGTAGGCCTTCACAATATTGCCGCGCGTCGCATCAGGACTCGGTACTACCGCGGCATTGGCCACGGCCGGATGATTGACCAGGCAGTTCTCGATTTCGGATGGGCCGATGCGATAGCCGGCCGCCTTGAACATGTCATCGGAGCGGCCCTGGTACCAGAAATTGCCTTCCTCATCGCGCACCGCGAGATCACCGGTGCGGCACCAGTGCCCGGTGTATTTCTGCCGGGTCGCCTCCGTGTTCTTCCAGTATTCGAGAAAAAACACCGGATCATCCTCATCCCACGCGGCGATGTCACCCGGCTCGCCATCCGGGACCTCGTTGCCATCATCATCGATGAGCGAAACGCGATGCCCCGGATACGGTCGCCCGATGGAACCCGGGCGCGCCGGCCACAGCGTATGCGAATTGCCGACGATGTAGTTGATCTCGGTCTGGCCGAACATCTCGTTCACCGTGACATCGAGCGCTGCGCGCCCCCAGTTGAATACCGTTTCGCCGACCGATTCGCCGGCACTCATGATCGAACGCAGCGCGAGATCGAAACGCTCCGCAGGATGCGGAACCGCCTTCATCATCATCTTCAAGGCGGTCGGGAACAGGAACGTATTGGTCACTCGGTACTTCTGCATCAACCAGAATGCCTTCTCGGGATCGAAGCGCCCCTGGTAGCCCACCAGCGGGAACCCGTGATAGAGGGTCGGCAGCAGCGCATCCATCAAACCACCGGTCCATGCCCAGTCAGCAGGCGACCAGAATACGTCCCCGGGCCGGGGAAACCCATCCTGTGAATAGGAGAAGCCCGGCAGATTCCCGAGCAGCGCGCGCTGCGGCATGAGCGCCCCCTTGGGCGGACCGGTCGTGCCACTGGTATAGATCAGGTAGGCGGGGTCGCCGGCCAGCGTACTGACCGGCTCGAAGCAGTCCGATGCTTTTGTCAGAAGATCGTTCCAGCCCATCACGTTCGATTCGCTTGCGCCATCGACTCCAAACACATGAAGCAGGCCGGGCAACCGTGACCTTACTGGCGCAAGGTTCTCCATCGAGACTGGATCGACAATCGCCGCAACACTGTCACTGTCCGCCAAGCGGTATTCCAGCGCTTCGGGCCCGAACAGGATGGACAGGGGCATGGCGACCAAACCCGACTGCTGGCATGCGATGTGCGCGATGGCGGTCTCGGGTCGCTGCGAGAGCAGGATCGCGACACACTGGCCGCGCCTGACGCCGGCGGCCGACAGGGCATTGCTCAATCGGTTGGCAGCGCGCTGCAGTGCCTGATAGGTCCAGGTTGCCGTTCTGCCGCGCTCATCCTCCCAGAGCAGCGCGACTCGCGACGCGTCCGGAGCGTGACGGCCGCAGCAAACCTGGGCGATGTTGAATCTTTCGGGGACACTCCAGCGGAAGGCCGTACGGAGTTCTTCGTAGCGATCGTGCATTGGCAGCCTCCTCGCATGCAATACCGATGCAGACGATGCTACCTCATCGGCCTGCAGGTCGCCCGCCGGTCCCGGCACGTACCTGTCCTGAAGCGCCGCGCAGGGGTGCGTCAGTGCCCGGGCCAGGTCGACTTGAGAAGGTGGGGCAGCACCAGCGCCGCGGGGCCGCGCAGGACGGCGTGTGCCGCGCCTGACAAAGGCGTCGTATCGCGATTGATCTCGATCAGGACGGCGCCTGATTCCAGCGCGATGCGTGGAAAGTGCGCCGCCGGCATGACCGCAGCCGACGTTCCAATGGCGAAGAACACCTCGCATTCGCGTGCGGCCTTGTCCGCTGCCAGCATGGCGGCTTCAGGCAGCGATTCACCGAACCACACCACGTCCGGCCGCAGGAATGCGCCGCAGTGCGGGCATGTCGGCGGGGCCTCCGGGTCATGACTGTCGGCGATGCCGTTCTCGACCACGATGTTCTCGGCAAAGCATTTGTTGCGCATGATGTTGCCATGCAGTTCCACCATGCTGCGACTGCCGGCCGCCGCGTGCAGACCGTCAACGTTCTGGGTAATGAGCATGAAGGACGGGAAGCGATGCTCCATTGTCACCAGCGCGGCATGGGCGGGATTGGGGGCGGCGCCGGCGATGGCGCGCCGGCGCCACTCGTACCACCCCCATACGAGTTTCGGATCGCGTTCGAAGGCTGCGGCATTGGCCAGGTCTTCCGGCCGGAAACGCGACCACAGCCCGTGTTGCGCATCGCGAAAAGTGGGGATGCCGCTGTCCGCGGAAATGCCGGCGCCGGTCAGAACCGCGACGCGCTTGGCATTGCGCAGAATCTCCAGCAGCTTGGGTGGAATTTGCACGCAGACCTTGTGAAGTTGACTTCCCTGCCCGTGACAGCGGCCGGTAGAAGTCGATTATTACTGGGCTGGTTGCAGTTGTCGAACACGTTGCTCAGCGTAGGCAGCCACTTCAGGACTCAGGCTGCGGGTGCCTCGGGCGCGCTGAAAGGATTCGAATGCCTCGCCCTTGCGGTCCATCGCTTCCTGAGAAATCGCCAATCCAACCCACCAGACTCCCGCCTGCGGGGAGATTCTCAGTGCAGCCAGGTATTCGTCGGCCGCCTCCCTGTGGCGCGACTGCTGTTGCAGCAGGGCTGCCGTGAAGGCCCGGTAGTCGGCGTTGCCCGCTCCTGCCGCCGCATACTTCTGCAACAGAGCCAGAGCGCCAGGTGCGTCCTGATGTTCGACCATGACGCGCGCCAGGAGCATGGCGAAGCCACTGTTGCCGGGGCTTGCAGCCAGACCCTGTTGCAGAAAGCCGGCCGCCTCCTCGGAGCGTTTCTGTTCCAGCAGCAGCGCGACCAGCGTCTGACGAGCCGAGTCGTGACGGGCATCCGCCACCAATGCGCCACGCAGTTCTTCAATGCCTTCGGAGACCCGGCCCTGATTGATGAATCCGACAGCGCGCCGGTAAAGCGTTTCCGCCACATCGGCCGGTCTTCCAGACGGCTGCCTGTCAATACGAGGTGCCACAACCGGGGTTGCAGACCGTGGCGGCGCTGGTGATTCGGCCGGGGGCAGCGCGGACTTCGCTGCGGCGACCTGCGGCGGGACGGGAACCACAGACGTTGCCGCCGCACGAGGCGGCGTTGCGGCTGCGGGAGCCTTGCCCGCGTCCGGCGCCGACGCAGGCTTTTGAGCGGTGGACGATGCTACTTTCGGCAAGTTCGACGACGCTCTGCCCCGTCTCTCCGGGATAGGCGTCGCAATTTCAGTTGCCAGTCTGAGGTTGTCCGGTTTCACCAGGGTCGCTTCGCTCTTGGCAG
>JADLEV010000024.1 GCA_020845935.1 Gammaproteobacteria bacterium | reverse complement strand
TGCACGCGCGGCAATCTTCAGCAACTACCGGCCCGGTGAGGCCAATCCGGACCAGCACCCGCGAAAATACGTGTACCTGATCACTCCCGACGCGACCGAGGCGATGGCCGCGCTCGGCTATGACCGGCAAACGCTGCGTGAATACATCTACGACGCTACGAGCGTGCCGTTCGAGCAGTTGAGTCCGGACGAGATCGCGCGGATCAAGGCACGGCTGGAGGTCAGTCGCGAGGGCCGCGGCCTGTTGGCCGATCAGTTGCCGCCGGATCGGGTTGCCGTGTGGCAGCAGGGGCTGCAGGCGGGCGGGAAAGTGCCACTGCTGACGTCACCTGCGGACATCCACTTTGTCGTGGCCGGCGGCGCCGGTGATATGTCGGTGACCGGCTGGTCGTACATGCGCGGGGTATACACATGGTCGTCACATCGCACCACCAAGATCACCGGGGCCACCTTGACTCAAGCCGGTCATTAGCCTCGCTCGTAATGCTGCTGGCGGCGCTCGCGCTCGCTCAGCCGCGTCTTGCTGCCGCACAAACCAGCCGTGCGGCTGCGACGATCGGCCAGAGCGCCGACGCCTCGATCAGCGTCACGGGTAGTGGGGCATCGGAATATGGTGAAAGCGCGATCTTCAGGGCGGCAATCACGGTGCTGGAAATCGCACGCGGTGCGCAAGCGCTGGCCTTGCTGCCTGGTGCAGGCCCGGTCGCGCCACCGCCCGAAGGCGACCTCGAATATCTGCTCGTCCGCATCAGGATTGCCGGTGTTGCAGGCGCTACGTCTCGCATACCGTATGTCGCGGCAGCGGAGCATTTCACGGTATACGATGCCCGCGACTCAGCCTATCCGTTGCCGCGGATCCATGCCCCTGAACCGACCCTGCTTGGCAAGTCGGTCTATCCAAATGAAACCCGCGAAGGCTGGGTGCCGTTCCTGGTGGCGCGGGATCACCCCCGGCCCTATCTGTTCTTCGTCGGGGGGCTCTGGTTTCAACTCTTTGAATGAGCGAACCTCTTCGCTGATGGATTTACAGATATGCCAAATTTATGGAATAGCGAGGTAGACGATGAATAGGATCATGAGGAAAGCACTGATTGTCGGTAGCGTCATCGGGACGTCGCACCTGTCTATCACGAGCGGCGCTCAGGCGCTGATCTCGCAGCCGCCGTCGCGGCGACCCCGCGTTTTGAGGGATAGGGAAGCTGAAGCCAATTGCCGCGCCGCGCCTTGCGCGCTCATACGGCCACCCTCGGCGCGACACCCTCATGGCATGTCCCGTACCGGGCGCCCTGGCACACGGCCCTTCGCTCAGGAGGCGAGCATGCGCAGTGCTTCATGGATTCGGCGCGGTTTGACCATCGCCTTCCTGCTGACAGCCTGCGGTGGTGCTCAGGCGACGCTGCTCGGCTTCGCCGACGACAAGTCGGGCTTCCTCGCGGCGACCAGTGCGTCGTCGATTGGCGCATTGCCAAACCTCGGCAGCACCGGTGTCACGGGCCGGACGGTCGGCCCGGTGACCTTCACCACCGCGTCCGGCTCGCTGTACTTCGGCAACTTTTCCGCCGACGTCGCCGGCAACGAGATGACCATCTCGGACAAAGAGGACTTCAACGTAGCGCTTCCGGCTGGCACCTTCGCCTTCGGCTTCGACTTCTACGAGCCGGCGTTTTCCGGGCCCAGCGGCTGCAACCAACTAGTCTGCACCGACTCGACCTTCGACATCGAGATCCTCGCCGGCGCGACCAGTCTCGGCAGCCTCGCCTACACCGCGCCGAACGACCTGAGTTCGACCGCAACCGACGGTCCGGTCGGTTTCTTCGGCGTGCACTCGAGCGCCGCCTTCACCCAGGTACGCGTGCGCGAGCGGATCACTTCATCGACCACGTCCGATCACCGGGATAACGAAATGTTCGCCAACTTCCTGCGTGGCTCGAGCGCCTGGGTGCAGTCGACGCCGGTGCCCGAGCCGGCCAGCCTGGCGCTGGTTCCCGCGGCGCTCGCCGGGCTGGCTCTGTCCAGGCGGCGCCGCGACGCGCGCTGAGGCGCATGAAAATGGTGTCAGGTTTTTTTTTGCAGCTCCGGCGCGAGATCCTGTCGTCTGGGATCGAACAGACGCAGCACCCGCATAAATAAACCTGATGCCAATATCGCGCCAGGGACGGCGCGCTCGCGCAAGCCGACGAGATACGGACAGCGGCTGACGCCTCGGCGCCAGAATCAACGCCGCGATGACAGCGGCATAGCGGCTTGCCGCCTTTTCGGAGGGGTCTCCAGAGCATCAGGCAGTTCAGTTAGCCGTCACTTCGTAGCCGCGCTGCTGCTGGCAATCGCGCCCCAGGGCAATGGCACACTCATCCCTACGCCGATATTCTTCGTCGGCTCGCCGATCGGCGCGTGGGGGCTTGATATTCTGGAATCCGATTCCGATTTATCCGGACCTGTATCCCAACAACAGCAACCAGGCCGCTTACAGCGTCACCATCACCAATCTCGTCGTCCTGGACGGCGCGTTGTGTCTAAACGCGCTATGAGCGCGCCTGGTAACTCGGACCGCCGCTTCTTTCAGGCGCCAGCTCTTGCCTTGGAACTTCAGCAGGTGCGCTATCGCGATAGAGCACGCGATCACCACGCTGCACGGCGAGCTGGGCGAGGGCCTTGGCGCAGTGGCTCTTGCCAAGGCCCGGCGGCCCGATGAACAACGCGTCCTTGCGCGCCTCGATGAAGTCCATTTCGTGATGCGCGACTTGCAGCGCCCTTGCGTCGAGCGTGTCGATCATGCCGGACAGGTGCAGGGATCGCAGCGCGCGTTCCAGTTCAGTCTCGCGCTCGTAGAGACACACGGTGACCTCGCGATGCGGCGGCGCTGGCAAGGCCGCGTAGTAGGCGCCTCGCACCTGCACCAGCCCGGCCTCATCGACGGTGCGCGTCTCCTGCTTGAAGTACCGGAAGCGCTGCACCGGCAAAGGCTTCAGATACGGTTGCTCCTCGGCGAACATCGCCAGCACCTGACGCTTCTTGCGCCCGTGGATCCGTGGTGCCGCCCAGCGCTCCTCCCAGGGTGCGAGCAGCGCCGCGTACACCGCATTCAGCTCGGGCTCGTAGAGATCAGGACGGATGACGCCTTGCTTCAGATTGTCGAGCACGACGTACGCCACCGCGCCACCGAAGGTCCGGAACGCTTCTTCGTGCAGCCTGGCCCAGGTTTCCTGATCGGCCTTCCAGATCGCCTTGCGGAAGCCCTTGCCCGAGTACTTCAGCGTCATCACGAACAGGTAGGGGCGTCGATACTTGCCGTTCTTCAGGGTCAACGCGCCCTGACCGAAGTCCACTTGCGCCGCCTCGCCGGGCAAGCATTCCAGTACGTCGAAGCGCTCCGGCGCCCGGACCTTCAGGCCACGCACGAAGCGCTTCACCGAGTTGTAGCGGTGCGGCGCACACGCCGAGCTCGCGGCCTGCGCCGGTGGCCGGGGTGGGGGCAGTTGGTTTTCGGCCGGCACTCGGCCGGTGGCCATGGCGGATTCTGCCTGGACCTTGCGGATCGTCTTCCGACCAGACAAATGGGAAGCAGCGTAAAACTCCCCGTCGCAACGCCGAGCCGGCGACCGCCAGCTCAGCTCAGGGCTGGGGAATTTTCAGGTGGCTACAGACGGGGCAAGTTGAGGTGGCCGCCGGGGATCAACGTGCCGATGGTCGTCCTCGGCACGCTCGGGGTTGATGGTGGATCGCTGGTTGGTCCGAGCTCGCTGGTGAACGACGGCGTGATCCGTGCGAGCCTCGGTGCGACCTTCAGTCGCAGCGACGCCCTCAGCGGTGCCGGAGGGTGGCGCGCGGATGGCGGCACCTTGCAGTTCGTCAACAACGTCGTCAGCACCGAAGGGGTGATCGCTGTCGTCAACGGAGGAGCGTTGCAGTTGGCGAACGCGACGCTGACCGGCAGCAATCGGCACAGCGACGCGGACCGCGGTATCAGCGTCAACAGTGTGCTCGAACTCAGCGGCTCATTACTCTTAGAAAAGGCTCAGGAATCGGCGTTTGCCTGGGGCGCCAATGCGACATTGCGTCTGACTGGCGGGCAGGGCGCAGATCTTGGCGCATGGGAGGGTTGGGAAAGCATTGAGTTCGGCGGCGTGGACCTTGGGATCGATCCGGAAGCCTTCGTCGGAGCCGTAGCTGGATTCAGCAACGACTTCGACCTGACGCGACTGGAGCTCGGCGCGGGTGCGCGACTATTCCTCGTTGATCGGTTCGATAACGGCAATCGCGACGGTCCGTTCGGTGAGGTCGAAGCACGCTACGTCGACACGCTGGTATTTCTCGACATACTGGCTGCCCGAAACCATGAACAATCGCTGATTGAGCAACGTCTGTTCGGCAGCCAGGCAGGCGCTGTCGAGGATGAAGTCGGTCACCTTGGTGAACGATGAACTACCGAGCGGATGTTATTGATGATGCGAGAGCACCATCGGCGCCCACCCGCAGGTCAAAAGGAGAAAAGCGATGGCTCTGGCGGAGAAAGTGGCTGATTTCGAGCCTTTCGGCAGACAGCCACCTGAAGCCGTAATGGCTGGAACCTCGCGTAGTGCGGGGATTCCATGCAAGAAAACTGGCTCGGAGAAATTTCGAGCCCTTGTGTATGGTGGAGCCGAGGGGGATCGAACCCCTGACCTCCGCATTGCGAACGCGGCGCTCTCCCAGCTGAGCTACGGCCCCGAGTGGTGGGAACGCCGGCAAGCGACAGGCCGGCGTCTTGATGCGGGCGCTATGGTACTTGAGAAGGCATGGTTCGCGGAAGATCCAGCAGCCGCGACGGACAAAAAAAGGGTGGCCGAGGCCACCCTGAATATGCCAAGTCGATTGGCAAGAACCATGTCGGCCATGGTTGCGGGCCAAGTTGCCGCCGACATGTGTGAGCGTTGCTACGCAATCACGATGCCAATCTCGCAACTCGTTGAGTGCAAAGGGAGTCGCTGGACCTAGGCCATTGGCTCTGTCAAATTCATTGACAGAGGAGAGAGTTCCTGGCCGGCGGGACGATCACGATCGAGGTAGGCGATGAACTGCGCGATGCGGCGTTCGTCACCTTGGCTGAGGTTGTAGAAGCGCGCACCGATGCGCTGCGGTCGTCGTGCACCGCGGGGTGCGCTGTGGCAGATCTCGACGGTTGCGGTCACCCGGGTTGCTGCCGGCAGCGCGATGACGCAGCGCGGCAGAATATCCCGCTCGGCGAGGTCCACGGTGCTGCCGGCAAGGCGGACGCTGCATCCCCCCGTCGAGATATCGCGCAATTCGCCGCGAATGATGTCACCTTGTTCTGTACGCAGCAGGATCGGCACGCATTGCGACAGGGGGATCTGCGCGCGGCGATATTGCCGTTTTTGGTGATAGTCGATTTCCGCCGGATAGGGAACACGGTAGAAGGCGGTTCCGCTTTGCTCCCCGATGGCATTTACCTTGCTGCGAAAGGACAGATCGACACCATCGCTGCGAGCTGCGAAGTGCAGCTGCCGGTCGCGGCTGAGGACATGATTGCCGGCGGCGGGGGCCAGGGCGTCGAGGACAAAATAGCGTCGCTGCGGCTCGACTTCGAGAATGACACTGCTGAAGGTCGTGCCGTCGCCGGCGACGTTGATCGCCAGCAGGCAGTGTTGCTGGCGCAGACGTTCCAGCAGCAACGTGATTCCGGCGCGTGAGCTTATCGCCTGTGAGATTCCCGCCGGTTCCGCAGCGTCGCCGAGGTGCGGCATCGCGCCAGACATGCGGGAATCTCAGACGCGGGCCAGCGCGGTGCCGCCCTGCAGGTGATCGATCCGGCCGAGCGGGCTGTAGAGACTCGCATCACGTTCGCGTCCGCATACGATTTCGAGCAGGTTTCGTTGCAGCGCCAGCTGGCCGGCGACGACGATGCCATTGTGCTGGTTCAACAGCATGCATTGCGCCAGGCGGTCCGAGGCTTGCTGCCATTGCGGCAACAGGCCCGCGGTTTCGAGTTGCGTGCGCAAGCGATCGCGCGTGGCCGGATCGCGGCGTCGGCCGATGGTCGAGGTTGTGTCCCCTGCATGTTCGCGCAATCTCCGGGTCGCATCGGCCAGGCCGTCGAACAGCGCCTGCTTGGTCGCGGCGGCAAGAACGATGGCGTCGACGGCGCGGTCCCGCAAGGCGCTGCGTTCGGCCAGCAGGGCAGCCATCAGCTCCGCACCGAGCTGCTCGACCCGATCCACGATGAGCGCCAGATCGTGGGAATCGGCCTGACTCATGCGCCCGGCTCGCGTGCCGCCAGCTCCCGCTCGAACGCTTCCAGCTTCTCGGCGATTTCGAGCGCCGGCGGGTTGTAGTCGCCGTCTGCCAGCGCTTGCCGGAACTGAGCGACGCGCGCCTGATCGACTTCCGGCAGGTGTTCGATCGATTTCGCCAGGACCTGCAAGCGCGTCGCGAGGTCGGTCAGCGTGACGTTGTGGTTGTCGCCGCTCGTTTTGCCGGCAGCCGGGCCTTTTGCCGCCGCGGGTTGATTCGACCGCGTCGCGGATGTGGCGCGACCGGGGAGCGGTTTGACTGTTCCGGCACCATTGATTTCTGCAACCATTTTCCTTCTTCTCCACCAATACTGTCGAAGTTAGCGGCGCTGGCCGGGAATCCTGCAGGACCGGTCTCGGTAGCGACACCGCCTGTCACATTCTACCGCTGCGAGCAGGCCATCCCGGGCGCTACGGCGCGACCGGTATCAGACCGGGTACGCGCACGATGCCCGAGGCGGCAACGGTACCCTCGATGATCCGTTCCGAGCTCAGATTGCGCACCGGAATGCGTTCGCCGAGCCGGCCGTCACGCAATGCCATGCCGGCCGCCACGACGCTGATGGTCGGGTTATCGGCCGCAATGCGAACCTGTTCACCGCGCCGCACGATCGCCGGTGGCTGCACCAGCCGTGAATGCAACACCATGCCGGCGGCGAAGGCGCGGCGCGCGACGGCACCGGTGACCTGGTCGATTCCGGTGAAGTAACCGCTGCCAAGCGTCGCGGTATCGAGCCTGGTCAATGCCAATGCGTCGGGCGGAATCGTTTCGCCGGCGCCGATCGCGCGCGTCAGTACCACGACCTCGCGTTCCTGGCTGACGCGAATCGGGACCAGCAGCGACCAGGGCCGAGCGCCGTCACAGCGCACGCTGACGGTGCTGTTGCCGATGCCGCCGGCGTTGGCCCCGGCCTGCACCGTCAATGGGGTCTCGCAGCGCGGTAGCCGCAGCCGCGGATCGATCTGGCCGACCCGGACGATGGTCGTGGCGTCGGTCTGCCTGAGTTGGGTGCGGGCATGTTCCGTCGCGGCGTCTCGGATCCGGTCGAGTGATTCGATGGCCGCCGGCGCGGTCGTCGCGGCACGGGCGGCACCCAGCCCGAGCAACAAGGCGAGGCAGAGCGAGGAGGTGGTGTGAAGTCTTGGAGTCATGGGACTGATCCGGCGATTCGGTGAAACCCGTGATGAATCTGCAATACCCGTGCCGTGACTCGGCCCTCGGCAGAGTCACGCCTTGTCGCCGGCGGCAACATCGCGGCTTGCCGGTTTTGTTCCTGCCATGCGGCAGCACTTGCCGCCCGGCGCCGCCACCGTCCGGTCAACGCGCCCTCAGCCACCGGCCACGGGATCGCGCTGGGCCGCGTCAACACGGGGTTTGCCGGCTGACCGCTGCCACCGCAACCGAGGTTGGCACGGGAATCGCTTCACGCTTGCCGAGTGCAATGGCCGGAAGGCCCGGGGGTGATGGCAGTGAGCGGTTTCGATCAATTGTTCGGCATCCATGAGCGTGCGCTGCAATTTCGCGCGGCGCGTGCCGAGGTCCTGGCCGATAACCTGGCCAATGCCGACACGCCGAACTACAAGGCGCGGGATCTCGAATTCGCGGACGTCTTCAACGCGACGCAGCATCGACTCGCGACGACCCAACCGGGTCATCTGGGTGGAGCCGGCGGCGCAATGCCGGCAGGTGCCCCGCTCTATCGTGAGCCGTTGCAGGCCTCGCTGGATCAGAACACGGTCGATGCCCAGGCGGAGCATGCGCGCTTCCTGCAGAACTCGATTCAGTACGAAGCCAGCCTGCGTTTCCTGCAGGGTCGCATCAATACGCTGCTGAGCGCATTGCGGAGGGAATGATCTTGAGTCTCTTTAATGTCTTCGACATCGCCAGCAGTGCGCTCAACGCGCAGACGGCACGAATGAACCTCACTGCCAGCAATATGGCAAATGCCGACAGCGCGAGCAGCAGCGTCGGCGCAACCTACCGCGCGCGGCAGCCAATCTTTCAGGCCGTGCTGGACGAGGCGCTCGGCGGCACCGGCGCGGGCGGCGTGCGTCTCGCCGGCGTCGTCGAAAGCCGCGCACCGCTGCGCCAGGAGTACCAGCCCGGCCATCCGTTGGCCAACGACGAAGGTTACGTCTTCCTGCCGAACGTCAATACCGTGGAAGAGATGGCCAACATGATTTCCGCATCCCGTTCCTACCAGACCAACCTGGAAGTCATCAACGCAGCGAAGCAGATGTTGCAGCGCACGCTGGCGCTCGGCCAGTAACAGCGGCAGGAACCAAGGAGATACGCATGGCAACGACCACCGCACTTGCCGCAACCGGCGTCGAGCAACTCGGCGTCGAACGGCTGCAGAGCAAACAGGCTGCTGTCAAGGAACTCGGCCAGGACGAATTCTTCAAGCTGATGATCACGCAGTTGAAGAATCAGGATCCGATGAAGCCGATGGAGAACGGCGAATTTCTGGCGCAGATCGCGCAATTCAGCACCGTCAACGGCATCACTTCGTTGCAGCAATCGTTCGCCACGCTCGCCAGTTCGCTGCAATCCGGGCAAGCCCTGCAGGCGTCGACGATGGTCGGGCGCAGCGTGTTGCTGGCCAGTGATCGGGTGCAACTCGGCAGCGATGCCGCGGCCAGCGGCGCCGTGGAACTCGACCGCGAGGCGACCGAGGTGACCGTCACGATCAGTGACGCCACCGGTCAGGTCGTGAAGCGACTCAATCTCGGCGCGCACGCCGCGGGCAGTGTGCCGTTCACCTGGGCCGGCGTCGACGAATTCGGCGCCAGCGTGCCCCAGGGCGACTACCGGGTCAGTGCCCAGGCCAGTTATGGCGTCGGTGCCCCCCAGGCCCTGACCACGCTTGCTCGGGTCAAGGTCGAAAGCGTCACGATTCCAGGCGCCGGCCAGACGCCGATTCTCAATCTGGCAGGACAACAACAGGTGCCGCTCAGTGATGTGCGGCAGGTGATGTAGCGGACCGTTCGCAACGACGACATTCCGGAGAAAACGATATGCCATTTCGCATTGCCATCAGCGGCCTGCAGGCCGCCCAGACCGATCTCAACGTGATCGGCAACAACGTCGCCAACGTCAATACGGCAGGATTCAAGCAGTCGCGCGCGGAATTCCAGTCGGTGTATTCGGTGAGCAACGCCGGGAGCGGTACCGACAGCCCTGGCCGCGGCGTCAATGCCGCCCGCATCGCGCAGCAATTCACCCAGGGCAACATCAACTTCACCAACAATGGTCTCGACCTGGCCATCAGCGGTCAGGGCTTCTTCATCCTCGAGGACGGCGGCAGCCGTGTCTAGTCCCGCGACGGTGCCTTCGGCATGGATCGCGATGGCTACGTGGTCAATGCCGGCGGGCAAAAACTGATTACCTTCGGCACCGACGATGCCGGCATCGTCACCAGCGCCACCGGGCCGTTGCAGATCCGGTTGTCGGACCTCGAACCGGAACCAACCACGCGGGTCGACATCGGCGTCAATCTCGATGCCGCCGACGCGCCGCCGATCGTGGCGACGTTCGATCCGGCCAATGCTTCGTCCTACAACAGCTCGACCGCGGTCAACGTCTACGACTCACTCGGCAGTCAGCACATCATGCAGGTCTATTTCGTCAAGACCGCCACGCCGAACACCTGGCATACCTATGCGACCGTGGAAGGCACTGTGGTCGATGGCCCGACCACGCTGTCGTTCGATTCCACGGGCGCCGTTGCCGTGCCTGCGTCCGGTCAGATAGCGATCCCGCCGTTCACGCCGGCCGCCGGCGCCGCACCGATGAATGTCGCGCTGCAAGTCGAGCGGTCGACCCAGTTCGGTTCCGCGTTCGGCGTCAATTCGCTGACCCAGGACGGCTATGCCAGCGGCCAGTTCGTCGGCATCGATATCGATGAGGCCGGCGTGATCTTCGCGCGCTTCTCCAACGGCCGCAGTGAAGTGCAGGGGCAGGTCGCGCTGGCCAACTTCGCCAATGCGCAGGGGCTGCGCCCACTCGGCGAGAACACCTGGGCAGAAACCTATGCGTCCGGGCTCGAACTCGAAGGCGCGCCCGGGACCGCGAGCCTCGGCCTGCTGCAGAACGGTGCCCTGGAGGATTCCAATGTCGACCTGTCGGACCAACTGGTCCGGCTGATTGTCGCGCAGCGCAATTTCCAGGCGAACACGCAGGTGATCTCGACCGCGAATGCGGTGACCCAGGCGGTCATCGGCATCCGCTGATCGTTGAGTCCTTGAGGGCACGACCATGGATCGCATGCTGTACCTCGCGATGAATGCCGCCAAGCAGATCCTGCATGCGCAGGGGCTGGCGACCAACAATCTGGCCAACGCCAATACGTCGGGCTTCAAGGCCGATCTCCTGGCGGCCCGGGCGATGCCGCTGTTCGGGCCCGGCGAGCCGACGCGGGTCTACGCAATGACCGAACGGCCCGGCACCGATCTGCGGAGCGGTTCGCTCACCACCACCGGCAACGATCTCGACGTCGCCGTCGACGGGCCCGGCTGGTTCGCGGTGCTGGCCCGCGACGGCAGCGAAGCCTACACGCGCGCCGGAAACCTGCATATCAATGCCAACGGCCTGCTGGAAACGGCATCGGGCGAGCCTATCGTCGGCAATGGCGGACTCATCACGCTGCCTCAGGCGCAAACGCTGGTGATCGGTAGCGACGGCACGATCTCGATCCGGCCGCTCGGCCAGGAAGCCAACACCATGGCGCAGCTCGATCGGCTGAAGCTGGTCAATCCGCCGGCCGAGCAACTGGTCAAGG
Source organism: Gammaproteobacteria bacterium (assembly GCA_020845935.1). Classification (GTDB taxonomy): domain Bacteria; phylum Pseudomonadota; class Gammaproteobacteria; genus JADLEV01. The sequence goes on along the minus strand of JADLEV010000024.1, from coordinate 34,615 downwards.
GCGACGACGGCCTGTTTCGGCTGCGCGACGGCGCCAGTGCACCGCCGGTAGCGGAGGTGCGCGTGACGCAGGGCGCGCTGGAGACGAGCAACGTCAACCCGATCACCGAAATGATCAACGTGATTTCCCTGGCGCGGCGGTACGAGATGGTGGTCAGCGCGATGCAGACCGCCAAGGAGAACGATGCCGCCAGCGCCACCCAGCTTCGACTGAACGGCTAGGAGAGTTCCGATGGCAACCCCACTGCAAATTGCCCGCACCGGCCTTGACGCGCAACAGACGCGGATGGCGCTGATCGCCAACAATCTGGCGAACGTCTCGACCACCGGCTTCAAGAAGGGGCGGGCCTCGTTCGAGGATCTGTTGTACGAAACCGTGCAGCAGCCGGGCGGCTCGTCGTCGCAGAGCACCGAGCTGCCATCGGTCCTGCTGCTCGGCTCCGGGGTGCGCATCGTCTCGACCGAGAAGCTGTTTTCCCAGGGCTCGCTGAGCAAGACCGACAACTCGCTCGATCTGGCGATCGATGGCCGCGGCTTTTTCCAGGTGCTGTTGCCGGACGGCAGCACCGGCTACAGCCGCGACGGCTCGTTCGCGATCAACGCCCAGGGCCAGATGGTCACCGCGTCCGGCTATCAGCTCGATCCCGCCATCACCGTTCCGCCGGAGACCCTGAGCGTGACGATTGGCTCCGACGGGACCGTGACCGCGTTGACCGCCGGCAGCACCGCACCGACGCAGATCGGCTCGCTGCAACTGGCCGACTTCATCAATCCGCAGGGTTTGCAGGCCATCGGCCAGAACATCTACAAGGAAACGATCGCGAGCGGCAGTCCGCAGGCGAGCACTCCAGGCCTGAACGGACTCGGTACGCTGGTCCAGGGCCACCTCGAAGGATCCAATGTCAATGTGGTCGAGGAACTCGTCGAAATGATCGAGGCGCAGCGCGCCTACGAGATGAATTCGAAGGCGATCCAGTCCATCGACGAAATGATGCAGTACACCAACCAGACGCTGTAATGCACGTCTCAGGGGAGCCGCATGCACGCGACCAACACGAATAATTCCAGCGGCGGTAGGCCATGCGGGCCGGCAAGGCAGCTCGCGTCGTTGCTGCTGGCGCTGCTTGCCGGCTGCGATGCGAGCATGCCGCCTCGCCACGATACCGCGTATGCCCCGAGCTTCGCCGCGCCGCCGCTGTCGTCGCATCAGGCCAGTACCGGCGCGATCTATCAACAGGGTCACGACCTCAGCCTGTACGAGGATCTCCGGCCACGGCGGATCGGCGACATCATCACCGTACGGTTGGTGGAATCGACCAACGCCAGCAAGAGCGCCAGCAGCAGCGCCAGCCGCAGCCAAGGGACCTCGATCTCGAACCCGACCCTGTTCGGTGCCACGCCGCAGTTCGATCTGCCGGGCGTGATGCCATTATCGTCGCGGCGGGACAACACGCTGGAAATGGCGCTGGAAGGCTCGAACGAATTCGAAGGCGAGTCCGGCGCCGCGCAGGGCAACAGCCTGCAAGGACAAATCACGGTGACGGTCGCCGACGTGTTGCCGAACGGCGTGTTGTTCGTGCGCGGCGAGAAGCGCATCAATCTCAATCAGGGCAATGAGTACATCAAGGTCTCGGGCCTGATCCGGCCGGCCGACATTGCCACCGACAACTCGGTTCTGTCCACCAAGCTCGCCGACGCGACGATCGTCTACAACGGTGACGGCGCGCCGGCGGATGCGAACCGCATGGGCTGGCTCGGCCGGTTCTTCCTCAGCCCGATCTTCCCTTTCTAGGAGCGCCTGACCATGTTCCGATCTCGAACCATCGCCGGCTGTCTGCTTGCGGTCGCCGCGTGTGCGAGCGCGCCCTGTGGCGCCGAACGGCTCAAGGACATCGCCGCGATCGCCGGCGTGCGCAGCAACCAGCTGGTCGGCTACGGTCTGGTCGTCGGCCTCGACGGCACCGGTGATCAGACCACGCAGACACCGTTCACCGTGCAATCGATCCGCAACATGCTGACGCAGCTCGGCGTGACCATCCCGCCGAACGTCAACCCGCAGTTGAAGAACGTCGCCGCGGTGATGATCCATGCGACCTTGCCGGCCTTCGCCAAGCCCGGCCAGACCATCGACATCACGGTCTCCTCGATCGGCAATGCCAAGAGCCTGCGTGGCGGCAGCCTGATCCTGGCGCCGCTGAAGGGCGCCGACGGCGTCGTCTACGCCATGGCGCAAGGCAATCTCGTGGTCGGTGGCTTCGGTGCCACCGCGGCTGACGGCTCCAGCATCACCGTCAACGTGCCGAGCGTCGGCCGCATCCCGAACGGCGCGACCGTGGAGCAGGCGGTGGCGACGCCATTCGCCGACGGGCCGTTCGTCACGCTGAACCTGCATCGATCCGATTTCACGACTGCGAGCCGCGTGGTGCAGGCGATCGACGACACCTTTGGTCCCGATTCGGCGCAGGCGCTCGATGCCTCGTCGGTGCGGGTCGTCGCTCCCGGCGACGCGGCGCAACGGGTCGCGTTCACCGCGCTGCTGGAAAACGTCGAAGTGCAGCCAGCCGAGGCGGCGGCCCGCATCATCGTCAATTCGCGCACCGGTACGGTCGTCATCGGCAGCAATGTCCGGGTCACCGCGGCCGCGGTCACGCACGGTAGCCTGACCGTCACCATCAGCAACGATCCGGTGATCAGCCAGCCGGCGCCGTTGTCGCGAGGCGTGACCGTGGCGGTGCCGAAATCCGATATCAAGGTCGAGGAGGAACGCAATCGCATGTTCCTGTTCAACCCCGGGGTCGCACTCGACGACATCGTCAAGACCGTCAACAGCGTCGGCGCGGCGCCGGGTGACCTGGTGGCCATTCTGGAGGCACTGAAGGAAGCCGGTGCGCTGCAGGCGGAATTGATCATCATTTGATGGGTGGCATGGCATGAGCGCGCCAACCGCGACCGCAGTGGCCACGGATTTCAGCCGTTTCACCGGGATGAAGGCCGGCGCGCGGCGTAACGACGCCGCGGCGACCCGGCAGATGGCCCGCGAATTCGAGGCGCTGTTCGTGCAGTTGATGCTGAAGGAGGCGCGGGCGACGCTGCCGGCCGAGGGCGCATTTGGCGGCGGCGAGATGGGGATGTACTACGACCTGTTCGATCAACAGGCCGCGCTGCTGGTGGCGGAGCAGGGACGCCTGGGGTTGGCGCAGACGATGCTCGCCCAGCTCGGCGGCGATGACGCCTCCGCGACCCCGGCCGCAAGTCTCGGGACCCTGCGGCGTTACGTCCCGGTGCCGGAAATCGCACCCGCCCGCACCGCAGTTGCGGCGACAGCCGCGCCGTCACCCGCCGAATTTCTCGACCGCCTGCTGCCGCATGCGCAGCGGGCTGCGGCGGTCCTTGGTACCAGGCCGGAAACACTGCTGGCGCAGGCCGCGCTGGAGACCGGCTGGGGGCAACACCAGATGCACCTCGCCGACGGCCGCAACAGCAACAACATCTTCTCGATCAAGGCCACCGCAGATTGGCAGGGCGCCACGGTCCGGGTGCCGACCATGGAAGTGCGCGGCGGACAGTGGGTGCGGGAGTATGCCGAGTTTCGCGCCTATCCGGATCTCGGTGCGGCATTCGCCGACTATCTCGCTTTGATACAAACCGAACCGCGTTACCGCGCCGCGCTGCACACCGAGGCGAGCGGCGGTGACTACGCCGCGGCGTTGCAACGTGCCGGGTACGCGACCGATCCGGAATATGCGGACAAGATTGATGCCATCGCGGCGCGGGTACGGTTGCACCTGGCGGCCGCGACGACAGGGTCCAAGCGCGGTTGACCGCGGGGGTGAAGTGCAATGGCCGAACTCTACAACATTGGCATCTCGGCACTGCTCAGCACGCAGCGCGCGCTGACGACCACCGGGCACAACATCGCCAATGTCAATACGGCCGGGTATACCCGGCAGCGCGTCTCACTGGAAGCGTTGGTGCCCCATTCGCTTGGCGGCATGTTCTTCGGCAGCGGTGTGGCGATCCGCGGCGTCGAGCGCGTCGCCGATCAGTTCATGGTCTCCCAGATCCGTTCGCACGCGACCAGCGAGCAACAGGAAGCGGTGCTGTACGAATTGACGGCGCAGGTCAGCGACCTGCTGGCGGATGACGGTGCCGGTTTGTCGCCGGCCCTGCAACAATACTTCGGCGCGTTGCAGGACCTGAATAGTGACCCGGCATCGACCACGGCGCGGATGGTGCTGTTGCACAGCGCGGAATTGCTGACCGATCGGTTTCATACTCAATATCGTCAGTTGCAGGCATTCAACACCGAGGTGAACCACCGGCTGGAGGCCGGCGTGGAGCGGATCAACGCCCTGGCGCAATCCATCGCCCGAATCAACGACTCGATAACCAGCGCCCGGGCTGTCGCGGGCGGAGCCGAGCCCAACGACCTGCTCGACCAACGGGAACAGTTGCTGACGAAACTCGCGGAACAGGTCAACGTCACGGTCATCGAGCAGAGCGACGGTCAGCTCAATGTCACCATCGGCAGTGGTCAGCTGATCGTTGCCGGCAGCACCGCGCTGGCGCTGACGACCAGAGTCGATGCCGATGATGCGGCTCGGCTGGACCTTGCCTACGCCAACGGCGGCACGGACATCGCCGGTGCGATCACCGGTGGCCAACTCGGGGGTGTGCTGCGCTTTCGCCGGGAGGTGCTCGAGCCTGCGCTGAACGACCTCGGCCGCATCGCCGCGACGCTGGCGCAAGGAAGCAATGTCGTGCATCGCGCCGGCATGGATCTGCACGGCGCGCTCGGCGGCGACCTGTTCGCGCTCGGCGAGCCGCAACTGCTGTCGGCGCCGGCCAACAGCGGCAGCGTGACCGTGGCATTCGACGAGGCGACGGTCGGTGCACTGACCGCCGCGGACTACCGGTTGGAATACACCGGCAGCGCGTTTCAATTGACCAACCTCGCGAGCAACGAGCAGACCACGTTGTCCGGCACCGGTCCGTTCACGGTTGCCGGTGTCACCATCACGGTGGCCGGGGCACCGGCCGCCGGCGATAGCTATCTGCTGCGACCAACGCGGCTGGCGGCGCGCAACATCGAGCTCGTGGTGCGGGATCCTGCCCGGCTGGCGTTAGCGGCACCAAACACCACCGCGGCGTCTGTGCTAAACCTTGGCAGCGGTGCGATTTCCGGGGCCGAGGTGCGCGATGCGAGCGACCCGACCTTGCTGGTGACGACCAATCTGGTCTTCAACGATCCGCCGACGACCTACCAGATCAACGGTGCCGGGCCGCTGTTGCCCTATACCGCCGATGCGGCCATCGACCTCAATGGCTGGCGTGTGCGCATCAGCGGTACGCCAGTCGCCGGCGATCGTTTCACCGTGAGCGCCAATACGGCCGGCATCGGCGACAACAGCAACGGGCTGCGGCTGAGTAGCCTGCAGGCGGCGCCGATCCTGAGTGACGGTACCGCGTCGCTGAGCGAAGCCTACAGCAGCCTGGTCGGCAGTGCCGGCATGCAGGCGCGGCGGGCCGAGGTGGCGCACGATGCCATGCTGGCGTTGCGCGACAACGCGATCGCGCAGCGCGAACAGACCGCCGGCGTCAATCTCGACGAGGAAGCCGCGAATCTGCTCGAGTATCAGCAGATATACCAGGCGGCGGCGCGGATGATTCAGATCGGCAACGACAACATCACCGCGCTGATGAACGTCTTGCGCTGATTCGAGGGTGGGAGCGATGCGTGTATCCAATCAGCAGGTGTTTCTCGAAGGGGTGAGCGGCATGCTGACGCTGCAATCCCGCGCGGCGGAACTGCAACAACAGATAGCCACCGGCCGGCGCCTGTTGGCGCCGAGCGACGATCCGAATGCCGCCACGCGGGTGATGAATCTCGACGGCCGGATCGCCGGCCTGGCGCAGTTCCAGCGCAATGCCAATACCGCAGAGACCCGGTTGCAGCATCAGGATACGGTGCTGGGCTCGGTCGGCGACACGCTGCAACGCGTGCGCGAACTGGTCATCGCCGGCCGCAATGCGAGCCTGGGCCAAGCCGATCGCGGCTTCATCGCCGCGGAGCTGGAACAGCGCCTCGACGAGCTGGTGGCGCTCGGCAATGCGCGCAACGAAACCGGCGAGTACCTGTTTGCCGGCCTGGCGGTCACCACACCGCCGTTCCGGCGCGATGCCTCGAATGCGGTGAGTTATGCCGGTGACCAGGGGGTGCGCGCGCTGGAGATCGGCGATGCGCGCACCATCACCGAGGGTTATTCCGGGCACGACGTGTTCATGGCCATTCGCACCGGCAATGGCGTGTATCAGGTGGACGGTGCCGCGACGAACACCGGGACGGGACAGATCCTGCCCGGCCGCCTGGTCGACCGTGGCGCGTTCCAGCCGCACCAGTTGCGCATCAGTTTCACCTCGCCGACACAGTTCGACGTCGTGGACCTGACCACGTCGACCACGATACTGGCGGCGCAACCGTATGCCGCCAACGGCAGCATTGCCGTCAATGGTCTGGAAGTGGCGATCCGCGGCACGCCGGCGGCGGGGGATGAATTCACCGTTGGCCCCGCGGCCAACCAGTCGATGTTCGAATCGCTGCGGCAGACGATCACGGCGTTGCGCGAGCCGATGACCGGGGCGGCGGCGGAAGCACGCTTCCAGCAGAACATGGATAACGCGCTGGGCGAGCTGGATCAGGCACAGGAAAAAGTGCTTGCCGTGCGTGCCGGCGTTGGCGCACGGCTGCAAGCGATCGGGACGCAGCTCGCGGTCAACGACGACCTCGCATTGCAGCTCAAGGATGCGCGATCGCGCTTGCAGGATGCGGACCTGACCGAGCTGGTAAGTCGATTGGCGCAGGAGACGACCGCGTTGCAGGCGGCGCAGGCCGCCTATCACCGCATCCAGGGTTTGAGCCTGTTCGATTATTTCTGATCGGCGCACTCAATCTCGTATGGATGCTGTCGATAACAGGGGCAACGGGCGGGGCGCCGAACGCGCACACCGCGAGCAATCGACTCGCCAGGGGCCCACTGATGAATAACGACTACGCTGAGAACACACACGCCCATGACCAAGCGGAACGTATTTTCAATTCCGGCGCGCGCCACGGCGCCGGAGCGGACCAACCGTCAATGCATCGTTCGCAGCCTCACCTTTGCCATCGATCGCGAACGTCGTGGTCTGCGCGTCAGCGTCGCCGATGCGGCGCCGCCGGAATCGGCCGCCACCTTCGGCACGGCAGCGAACGTCAAACGGCGTTAACCCGCGACACAAGCCGGCGGGCGAGCGGGTACTGCCTTTCTGGAGCAAGGTCATGGCGAGCACTTCGGGCGTCTTGAGTTCACCAGGCATCGGCTCCGGGCTCGACATCAGGGCCCTGGTCGAGCAATTGGTGGCGGCCGAGAGCCAGCCGCTGCTGCGGGTCGCCGCGCGCGAGGCGAAACTGCAGGAGCAGTTGAGTGCCTACGGCCAGCTCAAAAGTGCGCTGTCACTGTTTCAGGATGCCTTGCGGCCAATCAACGCGGCGGAGGATTTCCGAATCCTGACCGCGACCTCGAGCGATACCGACGTGCTGACGCTCAGCGTGGGCTCTGGCGCGACCCGTGGCAGCTTCAATCTCGAAGTCGGCCGCATCGCCGAGAATCACCGTCTGGCGAGCGGCACCACGTTCGTCGACCCGGATACCGCCCTCGTCGGCGCGGTGGGCGAGACCATGACCATCGACCTCGCCGGCGAATCGTTCGTCATCGACTACGGCGGCAAGACGCTCAGCGAGATTCGCACGGCGATCAACGAGGCGGGCGACAACACCGGCGTCACCGCATCGCTGCTGCGGGACGATGCCGGCTATCGTCTCTATCTCGCCGCGGATGCCGACGGCAGCGCCAATCTGGTCACGGTCGATTACAGCGCTGCCGACCCGTTCACGCTGCAAGCGGTCAATCAGGATCGGGATGGCAGCGGCGGTTTTACCGCCGCCGACCTCGACGCCGAAGTGCTGGTCGAGGATCTATACACGGTGACCAGTTCCAGCAACACCATCAGCGATGCGATCGCGGGCGTCACCTTGCAACTGGTCGCGCCCGGCACGTCCCGCATCACGATCGAGCATGATCGGGCGAAGGTGGAAAGGAACGTGCAAGGTTTCGTCGACGGCTACAACAAGCTGGTGCAGTCGCTGCGCGCTCTTGGCCAGGGAGGGCTGAGTGCCGATCGCGCCGCGCTGCTGCGGCTGGAAGCGAGCCTGCGCGCCGAACTGAATGCGGCGCTGCCGGAAGGCAGCGCGGTCGCATCGATCTTCGACCTTGGCGTGAGTTCGAGATACACGGTTGGCTCCAGCAGCGGCGACAATGGACTGCTGGCATTCGATGCAAGCAAACTGCGGGCGGCGCTCGCTACCGATACCGACGGCGTCGCGGCCCTGTTCGCGGGGCAGGACAGCGGCGTCATCTCCCGGCTGGAAGGATTGGTCTCATCGTATCTGCAAGGCACGGGAATCATTGCCGGCAAGGAGCAGGCCCTCGACGCCAGAATCGATGCGATGGCCGATCGCCGGGCCGATATGGAGCTGCGCCTGGAAACCCTGCAGAGCAACCTGATGGAGCGATTCAACGCACTGGACACGTTGCTCGGACAGCTGCAATCGACGCAGACCTACCTGACGCAGCAATTGCAGACGATTCAGATACGTCGCGACCGGTAGCAGCAACAACGATTACTTTCCTACCAGGCACCAACGCTTGAGGAGTCAATGATGCGCATGGCCTACAATGTTCGTCCGGGCGGAGTATCCGCCTACCGGCAACTCGGGACTCAGGTCGAAGTGGAGTCGGCGTCCCAGCATCGGCTGATAGAGATGCTGCTCGACGGTGCCCTGAGCCGCATCGCCATGGCGCGCGGTTGCCTGCAGCGGGGCGATGTGCCCGGCAAGTGCCAGAACATCAGCTTCGCCGCTGCGATCGTCGAAGGCCTCGATGCCAGCTTGAACCGCGAGGCCGGCGGCGAACTCGCCGGCAATCTGCACGAGCTGTACCTGTATCTTGGCGAGCGGTTGCTGTATGCCAACGCCAGGAACGACGGCGCGACGCTGGATGAGGTGCAGCGCTTGCTCACGACCATTCGCGATGGCTGGATCGGGATCCGTGATCGGGTGCCGCAGACCACCGCGATGGCGGTTCGCTAAGCGTCGCCAGCGAGGCTTGCTGGTGAAGCTGCAACCTGCGCTCAATCTGACCGATGCCATGCTGGCGGCGCTGGTGGGCGATGACTGGCGGGCCTGCGCCGCGTTGGCGCACCTGCGCGCGGCCGAGTTGACCGGGTCGGCTGTGGCAGCAGATGCCGCCGACCTGGCGCAACTACTGGCACGCAATGGCGAGTTGCTGGCCGGCGTCGAGCGGCTGCGAGCGCGGACCCAGCAGGAGCTGATGGCCCTGCGCCACGGCAGTGCGGTGCGCGAGCGCTATCGCCACGCCGGCGATGGCTGAGCCGCGGCACCGCGGCCGGTCTGCCCGATGCTGACCATCGAAGGCGACCTGCCGGTATCCTGGCGCGTCGTCGCAGCCGGTGAGGTTGCCCCGCTGGCGCGGCAGTTCGATGCCCACAACGCAGGATTGCTGCGGGTGCTGCAGCTGATCGACACCAGCGGCACCGAGCATCTGGACGACGCCGCCGGCGGCGGCGAGATGCACCGGCTCGAAGCGAAACTCGACCTCGTGATCGGCTTGCTCGCCGAATTGCTGGGGCGAGAGCAGTCGATGCCGATCAGCCGGAGTTGCCGCTTCAGCGCCGAATGCCTCGAACTGCTGCATGAGCAGATGCCGCCTGCCATCGGCGAGCGGGTCGTCATCGAACTGGTACTGAACCCGAGGTTGCCACGCGCGCTGCTTTTCGTCGCGACCGCCGCGCAAGTCGTCAGGCAATCGGTCGGTGCAGCGGTCACGTTCCGGCTCGACGACCTCGGCCCGCAGGTACGCGAGGAACTGGAGCGCCAGATCTTTCTGTTGCACCGCCGCAGCCTGCACCGTTCCGGCGCCGGCGGCACCACCCGGATCTGATATATTGCGGCGCTTCGATATCGACACGATGACGGCGCAAGAGCATGAATTCCAAGGCGCGGGACGCGGCGGGAGCGGAGCCAGGCGCGGGCGCCCAGTCCGTGCTGATTTATGAAGCCGATGCCGCGGTGCGCGGGCAACTCGCGATCATCTTCGATTACCTGAGCTATCAGACCGCCTGCCACGACAGCGCGAGCGTCGGCGTCGCCGAGGAAGTCTCGCCGCCGGACCTGATCGTGCTGGGGTCCTGCCCCGACCAGTTGCACCGTGCCACGCTTTTCGAGGAACTCAAGGCAGCCTACCCGTATGTGCCGCTACTACTGGCACAGCGCGAGACCGATGTCGCCACCGCGGAGCTGACCGCCGGTGCGATTGCCACGGTGCGCCTGCCGTTGCGGCAGGACGATATGAACCTCGCGCTGCGCAAGATCGAGGTGTACCGGGAGGACCGGTCGCCGGGAGGCGCGGCGCGCTCGCCCGAACTGTTCCGCAATCTGGTCGGATCGAGCCGTGGCATTCAGCGCGTGCGCGAGATGATCGAGATGGTCGCCAAGAGCGAGGCGAACGTGCTGATCACCGGTGAGTCCGGTACCGGCAAGGAGGTCGTTGCGCGCCATGTCCACCATCAGTCACGGCGGCGCAGCAAGCCGTTCGTGCCGATCAACTGCGGGGCGATCCCGGCGGATCTGCTGGAAAGCGAACTGTTCGGCCACGAAAAAGGGGCATTCACCGGCGCCTTGCAGACCCGGCAGGGCCGGTTCGAAATGGCCGATGGCGGCACGCTGTTCCTCGACGAGATCGGCGACATGAGCCTGTCGATGCAAGTCAAGCTGCTGCGCGTGCTGCAGGAGCGCATCATCGAGCGTGTCGGCAGCAGCAAGAGCATGCAGGTCGATGTGCGCATCATCGCCGCGACCCACGTCAACCTCGAAGAGGCGATCCGCGCCGGGCGCTTCCGGGAAGACCTGTATTACCGGTTGAACGTGTTTCCAATCGAGACACCGCCGTTGCGCGAGCGCGCCGAAGACCTGCCGCTGCTGGTCAATGACCTGGTCGAGCGACTCGGCCATGAAGGGCGCGGCACGATTCGGCTGACGCCGATGGCGCTCGAATCGCTGCAACGACACCACTGGGCCGGCAATGTGCGGGAACTGGCCAATCTGGTTGAACGCTTGGCGATTCTGTATCCGAACGGCACCGTCGATGTCCAGGATCTGCCGGAGAAGTATCGCGCCGCGGACGTGCTGCTGCGCACGCCGGTGCCGGTCGCCGGCGCGGTCCCCGAGGTCGGCAACATGCAGCGTCTGCCGCGGGCCGGTCTCGATCTGCGCGAACATCTGGCGCAGGTCGAACTCGCATTGATTCGGCAGGCGCTCGAGGATTCCAATTGGATCGTCGCGCATGCCGCCAAAAAGCTGAACATGGGGCGCACGACGCTGGTCGAGAAGATGCGCAAGTTTGGCTTCGCCCGCGACGACGCGTCGGAACCTTGACGCCTGCCGCGCCTGCGGCCAGACCTTCCTCCCGTTAACTCATTGATAAACCAGAGGTGACACCTCTGGCACAGGCCTTGCTACGTGTTTGCTGAACCCACTTTCGGACACGGTCCCGAGAACAACCATGGTCACGCACGCACTGATTCGACCAGCCCATGGCGAAGCCACCGCAGGCGCTGGCGCACCCGCGGAATTTCTGCCGACCCGCCAGCTGCCAACGCAGCGTGACCTCGCCAGGCAGGTCGACGAACTCCGCGCGCAACTGCGTCAAAGCCGCGACTCGCGGCAACAGGAACTCGCGGCGAAGGAACGCGCCGCGGCGCGGCTGCGGCAGCTGTTGCAGGCGCTGCCTGGCGGTGTCGTCGTGCTCGATGGCGATGGCCGGGTGGAACAGTTCAATCCGGTAGCCGCGGATCTGCTGGAGTCGTTGGTGCTCGGCGCAAGTTGGGCGCAAGTCGTGCGGCACAACCTGGCACCGCGTTGGGATGACGGTCATGACGTCACGCTGCGCAACGGCCGGCGTGTCAATATTTCGACGCAGGCGCCAGCACACGAGCCGGGTCAGATCGTATTGCTGACCGATGTGACCGAGACGCGCCGATTGCAGGAAGGGCTGCATCTCTACAAGCGCTTGTCGGCGAACACCGAAGTCGCGGCGGCGCTGGCGCATCAGTTGCGCACGCCGCTGGCGGCGGCGCTGCTGGACGCGGCGCAGCTCGCGCGCGACAGCAATGAACGAACCAGTGCCGGCGCAACCCGGGTACGTGACGCGTTGCGACGGCTGGAACGGCTGATCGAGGATGTGCTGCTGTTCGCCCGCGGCGGTGAACTGGGCGCGCTGCCAACGACCAGCGCGGCGCTGCTGCAAGCCCTGCGTGCCGCCGTCGTCGAGATGCGCTTGCCGGCCGGCTTCGCCGTGATCATCGCACCGGTGTCGCCGGACGCGGCGGCGGCGCTGCTGATCAATCAGGACGCGATTCTGAGCGGCATGCTGAATCTGGTGCACAACGCCGCGCAGGCCAGTGCCGGAGCAGGCACCCTGCACATCGCATGTCATCGTGAAGGCGCGATGCTGTGCTTTGCTTTCGCCGACGACGGCCCGGGCATTGCCTCCGACGCGGCAGAGCGGATCTTCGAGCCCTTCGTGACGCTGCGCGCCGGCGGCACCGGCATGGGCCTGCCGGTGGCCCGTTCGGTGGCGCGAGCGCATGGCGGCGAACTGGACCTGGCACGGTCGGCGAGCGGTGGCGCGTTGTTCGAGTTGCGCCTGCCGGTGTTTGCCGGCGACCCGTCGCTGCATCCGATCGGAGTCGTCGCATGAGCGCGCCGGCCACGGTGCTGGTCGTCGAGGATGATGCCGCGCTCGCCGCGGCCCTGTGCGAAACCGTGACGCTGGGCGGCTATCGGGCGCTGTGCGCCGCGGATGGCGGCGCGGCGCTCGAACTGCTGCGCGACGAGCCGGTCGGCGCGGTGGTCAGCGACATTCAGATGGCGCCGATGGACGGCCAGCATCTGCTGCGCGAGATTCGGCGCTTCGACGCGGAATTGCCGGTGCTGCTGATGACCGCATTCGGCTCGATCCCGAGCGCGGTCGCGGCGATGCGGGACGGCGCGACCGATTATCTGGTCAAGCCCTTCGAGCCGGAGGTGCTGGTCAGCAAGCTGGCGCAGCATGCGGCGGCTCGCGGTGCCACGGCGCGGGACGATGGCGAGATGGTCGCTGAGGATCCGGCGACCCGGCGCGCGGTCGAACTGGCGCGCAAGGTGGCGCGCACCGATGCCGCGGTGATGATTACCGGAGCCAGCGGCGTCGGCAAGGAAGTGTTCTTCCGCTTCATCCATGACCAGTCCGCCCGCGCCAATCGTGCACCAGTCGCGATCAATTGCGCGGCGATTCCGGAAAACATGCTGGAAGCGATCCTGTTCGGTTACGAGAAGGGCGCGTTCACCGGTGCCTACAAATCCTGTCCCGGCAAGTTCGAGCAGGCGGACGGCAGCACGCTGCTGCTCGACGAGATATCGGAGATGAGCCTGCCGTTGCAGGCCAAGCTGCTGCGCGTGTTGCAGGAGCGGCAGGTCGAGCGACTCGGCGGCCACGAGGTGATCGATCTCGATGTCCGCATCGTTGCCACCTCGAATCGGGATCTCGCCACCGAGGTTGCCGCCGGCCGGTTTCGCGAGGACCTGTATTACCGGCTGAACGTGTTTCCGCTTGCGCTGCCGCCCCTGGCGGCGCGGCCGGCGGACATTCTGCCGCTGGCACGCCGGATGTTGCGTCGTGCGGCCGCGCGCAGCGGCGCCACGGCACCGCGTCTGAGCGGTGCGGCCGAGGCATTGCTGTTGCGCCACGTCTGGCCGGGTAACGTGCGCGAACTCGACAACGTCATGCAGCGCGCGTCGATTCTCTGCCGCGACGGCATCATCGAGCCGACAGACCTGGTGTTCGAAGGCGCGCCCGTGACCGGCGGCGCCGAGCCGCATGGCGCCACGCGTGCCACTGTCCCCTCGAATGGATGCAGCCTGAAGGAGCGGGAACGGTTGCTGATCCTCGAGGCGCTGCGCGAGGGCGACGGCAGCCGCAAGTTCGTTGCGGCGAAGCTGGGCCTGAGCCCGCGCACGCTGCGGTACAAGCTTGCCCGCCTGCGCGATGCGGGCGTGGCGCTGCCGGATTGAGACACAGCGGGAGAAGACAACGATGAACACGATCGACCCGGGCAATCTGTTGCTGCAAATGCGGGCGCTCGCGGCGCGCGCCAATGCGCTGGCGCCGGGTGGCCTACCCAACGCGACCACCGGCGCGCCTGGGGCCGCGGCCGGAGGCGACTTCACCCAGGTATTCAAGCAGGCGCTCGATGGCGTCAACGAAACGCAGCGCAGTGCGGCGGCTCTGACCGAGCGGTTCGAGCGCGGTGACGGGACCGTCAATGTCGCCTCGGTGATGATCGCGACGCAGAAGGCGGATATCGCGTTCCAGGCGGCGACCCAGGTACGCAACCGGCTGGTGTCGGCGTACCAGGAAATCATGAACATGCCGATCTGACCGAGGCCGCGGCGACGTCGGGCAGTGAGCACAAGCGAAGCAGCAGAGGGGTAGGCAATGGCGGAACAAACGTTATACGGGGCACCGCAATGGACTGGCCAGTTGGTACGTCAGGCGGGAATCCTGGTCGGCATCGCGGCCGCGGTCGCGCTCGGCGTCTATGTCGTCCTCTGGTCGCGCGCGCCGGCCTACACCGCGCTGTTCGGCGACATGGCCGATCTCGATGTCGCGGACTTGGTCACCGGTCTGGAAGCCAACGGCATCGCCTATCGCATCGAGCCCGGCAGCGGCACCGTCCTGGTCGCCGCGGAGCAGGCGGCCGATGCACGCCTCAAGCTGGCGGCCGCGGGCCTGCCGCGCTCGGCCGTCGGCGGCATGGACGCGCTGTACCAGGATCCCGGCTTCGGCACCAGTCAGTTCATGGAGCAGGCGCGGTATCAGTACGCCCAGGAAGGGGAGCTTGCCAGAACGATCAAGAACCTCAACAACGTCCGCGGTGCGCGGGTGCATCTCGCGATCCCGAAGCAATCGGCGTTCGTCCGCGAGCAGCGGCCGCCGAGCGCCTCGGTCGTGCTCGATCTTTTTTCCGGGCGGCGGCTGGATCCGGGGCAGGTCGAGGCGATTGCGAATCTGGTCGCGGCGAGCGTGCCGAATCTGCGGCCGGGCGAGGTCAAGATCATCGATCAGCGCGGCAACCTGCTGAGCGATCCGGCCGGCGACGACGAACTGGCGTTCACCGCGAAGCAGTTCGAGTTCGTCCGCCAGCGGGAAGAAGAATATGCGCGCCGGGTACGCGACATCCTCGCGCCGATGGTTGGTTATGACGGCGTCCAGGCACAGGTCAACGCCGTGTTCGATTTCACCAGCAGCGAGGAATACAGCGATCGCTGGGATCCGCAGCAGCAGGTCGTGCGCAGCGAGCAGACCATGGAGGAGAATCGCGGCGCGAATGCGCCGGGTGGCGTGCCCGGTGCCTTGTCGAACGAACCGCCGGGGGTCGCGACAGCGCCGGAAGTGGCGACCGCAACAGGAGAAACCAGTGCCGCGCTGCCGCAGCACAATCGGCGCGTCGAGGCGACCCGCAACTACGAACTGGGTCGAACGATTTCACACGTGCGGCCAGCAACCGGCAACCTGCGACGCCTGTCGGTCGCGGTGCTGGTGCGTAATCCGAAAGCAGTTGCGCCGGCAGGCACGACCGCGGGCGGTGCCGCACCGGCCGCCGGTTTCGATGCCGCGCAGCTGGAACGGATGCAGACCTTGGTCAAGGAAGCGATCGGTTACGACGCCGACCGGGGTGACACGGTGCAGGTCGTGAACGCCGATTTCCTCGAGCCGGCTCCGGTCGAGGAATTGCCTGGCGAACCGATCTGGCAACAGGGTTGGGTGTTGTCGCTCGGCAAGCAATTGCTCGGCGGCGGCTTTGTGCTGTTCCTGGTGTTCGGCGTGCTGCGGCCAGTCTTCAAGAACCTCATGGGACGTCCGGCAACGGTCACGATGGCAGCCGATTCGGCCGCGCTGGCGTTGCCGTCAGGTGTGGCCGGTCAGCTGCCGCGGCAAGCAGGCATGGCCTTGGCGGCGATCCCGGCACCGGCGCCGGGGGCCGACGTCGGTCAGATCAAGGGTTTCGTCGCGCAGGATCCGAAGGTTGCGGCACAGGTGATCAAGAACTGGGTGGGAGACGAGTGATGGCGGAGCTGTCCAGCGGCGGCGCCAAGGGTGTCGATCGGGCCGCGATTTTTCTGATGAGCCTGGGTGAGGCGACCGCGGCGCAGGTACTGCGGCACCTCGGGCCGCGCGAGGTGCAGAAGATTGGCGTGGCGATGGCCGGCCTGAAGAACGTCCGGCGCGAACAGGTCGAGACGACCATGCAGGACTTCGTCACCCATCTGCATGAAAACACCGCGCTCGGCGTCGGTGCCGAGGACTACGTGCGCAACACGCTGGTCGATGCGCTCGGGCCGGAACGTGCCGGCGCGATGATTGACCGCATCCTGTTGGGCAGCAAATCGAAGGGACTCGAATCGCTGAAGTGGATGGACCCGCGCAGCGTCTTCGAGGTGATCCGGCACGAGCACCCACAGGTCATCGCGATCGTGCTGGCCTATCTCGATGCCGATCAGGCCGGGCCGATCCTGAGCATGCTGCCGGAGCAGATGCGCGGCGACGTGTTGCTGCGGATCGCGACGCTGGAGGGCATCCAGCCGGCGGCGATGCAGGAACTGAACGAGTTGCTGGAGCAACAGTTGCAGCACAACAGCGGCGCCAAGGCATCGAGCTTCGGCGGGCTGCGCTGCGCTGCCGAGATCCTGAATTCGGTGAAGCGCGGTGCCGAGCAGGGCATCATCGAGCAGATGAACCAGGCCAACGGCGATTTGTCGACCCGTATCCAGGATCTGATGTTCGTGTTCGACGGCATTGTCGAGATCGACGATCGCGGCGTACAGACGCTGCTGCGCGAGGTGTCGAGCGACATCTTGGTGGTGGCGCTCAAGGGTGCCGATGACACGGTCAAGGACAAGATCTTCCGCAACATGTCGCAGCGCGCCGCGGAGATGCTGCGCGACGATCTCGAAGCCCAGGGACCGGTCAAGCTGAGCGAAGTCGAAACGGCGCAGAAAGAGATTCTGACCATCGCCCGCCGGCTGGCCGATGAGGGCCAGATCGTGCTCGGCGGCGCCGGTGGTGAGGAAATGGTCTGAGCCATCGCGTGATGAGCACGACTCGAGCCAAGGTCATTCCAAACGGCGCGGGCAACCGCTGGCAACCGCCGCAGGTCAGCGGCGACCTGGTGTTCGGTGATGGCGGCCGGCAGCGCTTGGAACCGCCGTCCGGCGACATGCAGAGTCTGCGGCAGGCGGCGAGGGCTGAAGGTTTCCGCGCCGGCCATGACGCCGGTCTCGCGGCCGGGCGCGCCGAGGGCCGCGCCGAGTTCGACGCGAACAACAAGCGTCTGGCCGCCTTGATCGCGGCGCTGACCGAACCGTTGCAGCAGGTCGATGAAACCATCGTGCGGACCATGGGCGACCTGGTGATTCTGGTGGCGAAGCAACTGGTGCGGCGGGAGCTGAAGACCGCGCCCGGCGAAATCGTCGCGGTCGTACGCCAGGCGCTCGCGGCATTGCCGGGCGGCGGACAACAGCCGCGGATCCGCCTGCACCCGGACGACCTGGAACTGGTGCGACAGGCGCTTGGTTTGCCGAACGACGATCGTGGCTGGCGGCTGCAGCCGGATCCGATGTTGGCGCGCGGCGGTTGCATCGTCGAGACCGATATTTCCCTGGTCGATGCGAGCGTCGAGGCGCGGCTGTCGGCCATTGCCTGCCAGATGCTGGGTGGCGAGCGCGAGGGCGACCATGCCTGAAGCCGCCCGCGCCGGAATCTGGTCGGAGCAACTCGATCGCATGCGCGGCCGCATCGAACCGGCACCGCGGCTCGTGGTCGAGGGTCGGTTGACGCGGATGGTCGGCCTGACGCTGGAGGCGGCCGGATGCACCGCTGCGATCGGCGATCGCTGCCGGGTGCTGGGGCCGAGTGGAACGCGGGTCGATGCCGAAGTCGTCGGCTTTGCCGGTGACAAGCTGTTCCTGATGCCGACCGATGCGCCGCGCGGGCTTGCGCCGAACGCGCGCGTCGTGCCGCTCGGGGCGGCAGGCGACGTTCCAGTCTCCTGGTCGCTGCTGGGTCGCGTCATCGACGGCGCCGGCAAGCCGCTCGACGGCGGCGGTCCGATTCATGCCGACAACCACATGCCGTTGCAGGGCCGGACCAACAATCCTCTGGCGCGCGAGCCGATCAGCGAGCCGCTCGATGTCGGTGTGCGCGCGATCAATGCCCTGCTGACGGTCGGGCGCGGCCAGCGCATCGGCCTGGTCGCGTGCAGCGGCGTCGGCAAGAGCGTGCTGCTCGGCATGATGGCGCGCTATACGACCGCCGACGTGATCGTCGTCGGCCTGATTGGCGAACGTGGCCGCGAGGTGAAGGAGTTCATCGAGCAGATCCTCGGGCCGCAGGGTCTGCGCCGTGCGGTGGTGGTCGCGACGCCGGCGGATACGCCGCCGTTGTTGCGGATGCATGGCGCGGCGCTGGCGACGACGATTGCCGAATACTTCCGCGATCAGGGCAAGCATGTGCTGCTGCTGATGGATTCGCTGACCCGCTATGCCCAGGCCCAGCGCGAGATCGGTCTGACCATCGGCGAGCCACCGGCGACCCGCGGCTATCCGCCGTCGGTGTTCGCGCGCCTGCCGCAACTGGTCGAGCGTGCCGGCATGGGCCTGCATGGCATTGGCAGCATCACGGGGTTCTATACGGTGCTGATGGATGTCGATGAACAGAACGATCCGATCGCCGATGCCGCGAAGGCGATCCTCGACGGCCATATCGTGCTGTCCCGGGCCATCGCCGACAGCGGGCGTTATCCCGCGATTGACGTCGAAAGCTCGATCAGCCGGACCATGCCACAGACGACGACCACCGCGCATCGTGATCTGGCGCGCCAGTTTCGCCAGCATTACTCGACTTACGAGCAGAATCGGGACTTGTTCAATGTCGGCGCCTACCAGGCCGGATCGGATCCGGCGCTCGACCTCGCGGTGCGCCTGTATCCGCAATTGGTGCGTTTCCTGCGCCAGGACATGACCGAGGGGGTCGGCCTGCAGGACAGCCTGCGGCAACTGCAGACGCTGCTCGGCGCCGGCACCGCCGGACAAGAGCGAGCCGGCCGGCCATCATGACCCGATCCCGGCGCCTGCAACGCATTGTCGACCTTGCGGCCACCGTGGAGCGCATTGCCGCGACGGCCTTGGTGCTCAGCGAACGCCAAGTCGAAGAGTGCGAGCGCCAGTTGCAGCAGATGCGCAGCTACCGCCAGGAATACGATCAATTGCTGCTGGGTGGCGACGAACCGGTGGGCGCGCAAACGCTGCGCGATCAGCGCCGCTTCGTGTTCCGACTCGATGACATCATCGCCGTGCTGGAGCACAAGCTCGGCCAGCACCGGGCGATGCAGCATCAGCGGCAAGTCGCCTGGCTGCGGCAACATCGCCGCACCCAGGCGCTGAGCGACGTGCAACAAAGAACCGCGCGCGGCGAATTGTTGCGCCAGGATGCGCGGCGGCAGCGCGAGCTCGACGATAACTACCGCATGCCGGACCGGCTCGGGTGAGCTGAGGTCACCGCGTCACCACGGATGGTCGGTGCCGTCGTTCTGCAGGAAGCGACCACTGTCCTCGATGGTCAAGCCGTCGATGGTCCGAATCATCTTGCCGATCGCTTCTTCCGGCGCTACCAGTCCCGGGATCGCAAGCGCACCGAAGCTCTCCACCTGCACACCGCCCGGGTGAAACATCACGACCGTGACGCCATCGCCACGCAACTGTGCCGCCAGCAGGACCATCGAGCTGTTCAGCGCGGCCTTGGTGATGCGGTACCAGTAATGATCGGGAATGGGTGAACCATTGGGCATGAATGGCGGCGCCGACACCGAGCCGGCGGCCGAACTGATGGCGACGATGGTTTTCCGCTGACTGGCCCGGACGTTGGCGACGAACGTCTCGACCACGCGCAACGGTCCCGCGACATTGGTGTGGACGAAGTCGTCGAGCAGGTCATAGTCGAGTGTCCCGAAAAGCTGGTTCGTGTTGCCGTTCGGCTGATCGAGCGGATCGGTGCGTACCAGCGCCGCGTTGTTGAGCAGGATATCGATCGGTGTGCCCTTGAGCTTCGCGCCCAGTACCGCGATCTGCGCGGCATCGGAGACATCCATGCGTTCAATGCGGACCTTGGGGTAGCGCGCCGCAAGCTCCGCCAGCGTGGCTGGCGTCGTGTCACGACGATGCGTGGCGATCACGGTCCAGCCACGCGCGGCGTACTGCTTGGCGAACTCCAGGCCAATACCCTGGTTCGATCCGGTGATGAGCACGGTTTCGGCGGCCGCAGCGTGGCCGGCGATCGCGAACGCGAACAGCAACAGGGGGCGCAACAGCATCGTCATGGCAAAGCTTCCTATTGGCTGGGAACCCGGCGAGAAAAATCAGGCCGATTTGGCGGCCTGCAGCATGGCGGCATGCAGTTCGATCAACTGCCGCACGCTGCGCGGTTTGCGGCCGGTCAGGTGCTCGACATCGTTCGAGAGCACGGCAAAGTGGCCGCCGCGGATCGATGCCTCGAAGGTCACCATGTCGTTGCTGTTCCACGGAATGCCGGCAACGACCTGATCGTCGACCGGTTCGCGCGGGATCCCCATGGCGTCGAACATCGCGTACATGCCCGCATCGGTGGTCTCGATCAGCTTCACCTCGTGGCCGGTCACCTCGGTGAGCATGCGCGCGACGTCGGCGAAGTTCAGCAGCTCCGGCCCGGTGATGTTGTAGGTCTTGCCCTGATGGCCGCTGCCGGTCAGCACCGCGACGGCGCAGTCGACGCAGTCCTCGCGCCAGACCAGAGCTTCCCGGCCACCGGCGGTGCTGGTCAGCCATTGCCCGGAGCGGATCAGATTCGGTCCCATGTTGACGATCATGGCGTCGGCATAGTGCTGATCGCGCAACATCGTCCAGGCGCAGCCGCTGGCCTTGATCAATTCCTCGGTCGGCCCATGGTCGCGGACCACGATGGCCGGATTGTCGGGCGAGATGCCGACGACGCTGGTGTAGATGATGTGCCGCACGCCCGCAGCGGCGGCGGCATCGATCGCTGCCTTGTGCTGCGCGACGCGCTTGCCGACCCGGGTGCCGCTGATCAGCAGCATCGTATCGATCCCCTGCATCGCCGCAGCGAGGCTAGCCGGATGATCGAAATCACCATAACGCACCTGACAACCGGTGGCGGTGCGATCGGCGAGCTTGTCCGGTTTGCGCGTCAGCAACACCAGCTCGCGGGCATGGCCAGCGGCGATGAGCTTGTCGGTGGCGGATCGGCCGTACTGGCCCGAAGCGCCGGTAATCAGGATCGTCATGGGAACTCCTCCGTTTCTACGGTACGTTGGATCGCGTCCGGATAACGTCGGCCGGCGACGGTGTGTTGGTTGATGAGCGCGTCGAGCTGATCGAGGACTCGCGGCGCCAATGGCGCATCGGGGGTGGCGAGATTCTCGGCGAGGTGCATGAGATTCGTGGTGCCGGGGATGGCGACGACATGGTTGCCGCGCGACAGCACCCAGGCCAGCGCCAGTTGAGCTGGGGTCAGGCCCTGCGCCGCGGCGATGGCATTGTACTGATCGATGAGGCTCAGATTGCGCGGCCAATTGATCGCGTTGAACCGCGGATGGGTCCGGCGCAGGTCACCCGACGCGAGCGTCGCCGGATCGCGCAGGCCATTCGCCAGTGCGCCCCGGCCGAGCGGTGAGAACGCCACCAGTGTCGTGTCCAATTCGAGGCAGGCTTCGAGCAGCGCAATCTCGACGTTGCGGGTCCACAGCGAATACTCGCTTTGCATCGCCGCGATCGGATGCACGCGCGCGGCGCGGCGCAGGGTTTCGGCCGACATCTCGCTGAGACCGATCGCGCCGATCTTTCCGGCCCGGACCAACTCTGCCAGCGCGCCGACGGAGTCTTCGATCGGCGTCGTCGGATCGAGCCGATGCAGGTAATAAAGATCGATGCGGTCGGTGCGCAATTGCCGCAGGCTGTGCTCGATTTCGGCACGCAGCGTTGCCGGGCGGCAATCGATGCGCCGCAGCTCGCCATCGGCGACGAGTCCTGCCTTGGACGCCAGAAAGAATTCATCGCGGCGGCCCGCCAGTGCGGTACCGAGCAGCGCTTCGTTATGCCCGGCGCCATAGATGCGGGCGGTATCGAGATGGTCACA
This sequence comes from Gammaproteobacteria bacterium, assembly GCA_020845935.1. Lineage (GTDB taxonomy): Bacteria > Pseudomonadota > Gammaproteobacteria > JADLEV01. The sequence goes on along the minus strand of JADLEV010000024.1, from coordinate 12,216 downwards.
GCCGAGATCGAGCGCGCGATGGAGCAACGTGGTTGCGGCTTCGGCGGACGGTGGTACGCCATAGGCCCAGCTCAGTTCCATGCATCCCAGACCGATGGCATTGACTGAACGATCGCCGATTGTGCGCTGCACCGTGCGGTCCTCCCGTGAAACGAATTGCGCCGAAGGATAGTCGCCGTGTTCGACGCGGGTCAACGTCGCGGCGCCGGCGGCTTCCAACCCGCCGCGAGTGCGGCGAGCACGATGCTGGCGCAGGCGTGCGCATCAGAGCCGGCATCGTGATGACGCAGGGCGATACCGAGGTGGCGGCAGACATCCGGCAGCCGCGTCGGCCGAATGTTCCAGATCGAACGCGCGATTTGGACGGTACAGGCGAACGGTTGCGGCAACGGCGTCAGGTGATGGGTCGCGCAGCAGGCCGCGAGCACGCCGCGATCGAACGGTGCATTGTGCGCCGCGAGAAAGGCGAGCCCGTCGAGCTGGCGGCGGAGTTCTGGCCAGAAATCGGCGAAGGTCGGCGCTTCGCGCACATCGTTCCAGGTCAGGCCATGGATATGCGTGAACACGAATTCCCGGCTCGGCGGGCGCAGCAGTTGCGCGCTGCGGGCAACGATCGCGCCGTCACGGACGACGGTGACGCCGACCGCGCAGGCACTGTCCGCGCGCTGGTTCGCGGTCTCGAAATCGATCGCCGCGAAACTGGCCAACGGTGAACTACGCAGACTAACGGCGCAAGGTCCAGTAACGGCCGTCCGGGGTGTCCACCGCTTGCAGGCCGAAGCGCTGATCCGCCCGGCGCCCGGTCAGCAGCAGGGCATAGATATCCTCCATGATGCGCCGGTCCTCGGAGAAGTAGGAATGGCCGAGCAGCCCACCGGAGGTATCGCTGGCATCGACGGTCTCGATCCCGGGCACCAGAACCAGATCGGCGCCGGAGTCGCCGGCGCGCGCATAGCCATGGAACATCTTCGAGGCACGCAGCGCGCGGTCCTCCGACGAGGCGTACAGCGTGACGTGGACGCCGGTGCGCGAGAGCGTTGGCGCAACGTCGCGACGGAACAGATCGGCGTCCAGATCCGGCGCGATCAGGATCATCGCCCGGACCAGGGCCAGGATATTCGATGGCAGTTCGTTGGCGACGCCAACCAGCGCATGGGTCAGCGCGCGGCTGCCCATGCTGTGGGCCACCAGGAACAATTGCTCGACAGGGGTCTGATCGAGCAGCGCGATCAGTACCTCGGCAAGATGGGACTCAGCCCATTCGATGTTCGTCTCATCCTTGATGTAGCCCAGCAGCGTGCCCTGGGACGGCCAGCTGAACAGCAGGATCGGGCCGTCGAATTTGAGGTCGGTCGCGAACTGCGCCAGGTTGCGCGCCGCGGCCGGAAATTCGCTGTTGTAGCCATGGACGAACAGCAGCAGGTTCTTGTTTGGCGCCTGCTCGATCGCCGCCCGGAGCTGCTGCAAAAAGTCGCTGCGCGGCAGTGGCTGCACACCGCGGAAGGCAATATGTTTGCGTTCGTCCGGATCCCATTCGAAGCGAAACACCGAGGGGCGTTCGTTGCGGCCAAGCTCATGGTTCGGCGGGATACCGACTTCGGCGACGCCGAACGAGAGTGGGCCGCGATCGGCGCCGTAGCCGTTGACACCGTCCGGATTCGCAGTTCGGTCGGTCGCGTAAAACACCGGGATCGTGCGCGGCGCCGCGGTTGCCCGCGGTCGACCATCGCCGCCGGGCACGGTGGCGCAGCCGGCCCCGAGTACGAGCGTGAACAGCATGAGGAGGTGCTTGCCGACGCTTTGGCGGCGAGCGGGGCCTCGCGAGGAATTCTGAAAGAACATCTTGATCTCTTCCAACCAGGCTGGATTGCAACGCTGGATGATTAGGGATCCGTGCGCGAAAGGCAATCAAGCCTGCATAGCCGACGCCCCTTCGTCGCGATGGTTGGATCGGTGCTCGCAGCAGGAGGAGCGTGAGAAAAGCAGGCTAACCGGGTGTCGCATGCAGCGCGCAGCCACCGGAAACGCAGGCGTTGGTGCGGCAGGCGTTCCTGGCTGCCGCCGTGGCGTCGATCGCCGGGTTGACGCATTGGGTGAGCTGCTGCAACTCGCCGTTGTGAATATCGTATATCCAGCCGTGCAGCGTCAGATCCCGGCCGCTTTCCCAAGCCTTGCGGACGACCGTGGTTCGACACACGTTGCGGACCTGTTCCAGCACGTTCAACTCGCACAACCGATTCCGGCGGGCCTGATCGCCGGGCGTGCGGCCGAGGGTCTCGGCATGGCGATGGGCGATGTCCTGCACCTGCCGCAACCAGTTGTCGATCAGGCCATGGTCGCGCCCATCCATGGCCGCCTGCACACCGCCGCAGCCGTAATGGCCGCAGACGATGATGTGCCTGACCCCAAGGACTTCGATCGCGAATTGCAGCACCGAGAGGCAGTTGAGGTCGGTCTGCAAGACGACGTTCGCGATGTTGCGGTGCACGAACATCTCGCCGGGTGCCATGTCGACGATCTGGGTTGCCGGCACGCGGCTGTCGGAACAACCGATCCACAGATACTGCGGCGTTTGTTGTGTCGCAAGACGGTCAAAGAAATCCGGATCGCCGGAACGCATCCGTGCGGCCCAGACCTTGTTGCTTTGCAGCAATTCTTCGGGAGCTTTCATGGGACGAATTCTGCCATCGTCACCGGGCCTTCCGACCTCCGCGCTCAGGGCCCAGGTCTGACATGCGCCAGATTTCGAGGGCAAGAATCCGGTTGACCGATGTTCATTTGTCTGGCGTGGGGTGGACCAGGCCCAGCAGCGCCGGATAGCGGTGCGTGATGATGAACATCGGGACATCCCGAAGGTAGCGACGAAAGCGGCCTTTCGCTTCGAATCGCTTGCGCAGCGTCGAAGCCATCGCGGCGCCGATCAGCTGTGGCAGGATGCCGCCGGCAAGATAGATTCCGCCGCGCGCACCCAGGGTCAGCGCCAGGTTGCCGGCAACATCGCCCAGGAAGGCGAAAAACAAAGCCAGCGCCTCGCGCGCCACGGCGTCGGAACCGTCCTGTGCCGCGGCGGATACGCGCGCCGGAGCGTCGCAAGCCGGCGTTACACCCCGGATCCCGCATAACGTTTGATACAACAACACCAAACCGGGACCGGAAACGATGCGCTCGGCCGAGACGTGACCGGTCTGTTCGGCGATTTTCGATATGACGGAGAATTCCACCATCGACGTGGCGGCCAGCGTGCAATGTCCGCCTTCGCCAATGATCGGGGCCCAGCGTTCGCCGTACGGGACGAGTCCGGAGACGCCCAGCCCGGTGCCGGGTCCGAGGACGCCCATCGCCGTGTCGGGAACGGGCTGGCCGCCACCAAGCTGGACCCGGTCATGCCCACCCAGATACGGCAGCGCCTGCGCAGTCGCGGTGTAGTCGTTGACGAACCGGACGGCGGTGACGCCGAGATCCCGGCGCAAATCCAGTGCCGACAACCGGCGCTGGAAATTGGTCAGTTCGACGGTGTCGCCGAGAACCGGCGCCGCCACCGCGAGATGGATCTGCACCTTGGCTCCGGCTGTGTTCTGTGCGTGCAGATATCCGCCAAGGAGACTGACCAGGTCGGGAATGTCGCTATTGCGATAGCAGGTCACCTCGTCCGGGAACCGGCCGGGTTCGGCCAGGGCCAGACGCGTATGGGTACCGCCGATATCTCCCAGCAGAAGCTTCACGGCCGAACGGTCCGAAAAGCAGTGGATGCGGAAGCACGCAAGCGGCCGGCCGCGCCAGACCCGGACCGAAATCTGCGCGGTGTTCGACCAGCTGCGGCAGCAAAATCACAGGAACTCAACAGCTTAGGCAGGCATATCATGATAAACATATAAAATATCTTATAAGGTAATGAAATATAAGAACAAAATAAATAATGTGCATGCCGAGATTAACTTCTGCTTGTCCAATTTCTGCGGCTGATCTATGGTGTGATTGTAGGACGGTTATGACTCGAAGTTTCCGTCCTGGCAGCGAGTCGAACCGGAATGTCAAACTAGTTAGGGGTGTTCTATGTTCGAATTCGATCAGGAGGTCGTGGATGCGTTGCTTACGGATAATGACAACTTCCGGCGTTTGTACAAAAAGCATGCTTCACTGAAATCCAGGATAGACGATGCCAACCAGCGAACCAATCCCATGGATGAGATGGCGTTGGAAAAACTGAAAAAAGAAAAGCTCTTGCTGAAGGATCAGATGGCGGCACTGATTCGAGAATATCGCCAAGACAGCCGCTAAAGAGTCAACACCGCAAAACCTGAGATGACTGCCCGGTACCCCCGGGCAGTTTTTTTTCGGCTGTTGCAGCACCGGAGATAGAATGCGGCAAGCGTCGCGATCGGCACGAGCACGATGAAACTCCAGCAACTGCGGTACATCTGGGAAGTCGCTCGGCATGGCCTCAACGTCTCCGCCACGGCCGAAAGCCTGCACACCTCCCAACCCGGCGTCAGCAAGCAAATCCGCCTGCTTGAAGACGAACTGGGTCTGCGCATTTTTCAACGCAGTGGCAAGCACCTTGCGGCAATCACGCAACCGGGTGAGGCGATCATTGCGCTGGCGGGCCGCGTCCTGAGCGAAATCGAGAACATTCAGCGGGTCGCACAGGAGTACAGCAGCGACGGGCGCGGGTCACTGTCGTTGGCGACGACGCATACGCAAGCCCGGTACGTGCTGCCGGCAACCATTCGCCGCTTCATCGACCGCTATCCCGACGTTGCCTTGCACATGTACCAGGGGACGCCGATGCAGATTGCGGAACTGGCGGCGAATCGTGCCGTCGACTTCGCCATCGCGACCGAAGCACTGGAATTGTTCGACAACCTCGTGATGTTGCCGTGCTATCGCTGGAATCGCAGCATCGTCGTCCCGGCGGGCCATCCACTGACGAAGGTGCCGGCGTTGACGATTGAGGAGGTCGCGACCTATCCCATCGTGACCTATGTGTTCGGCTTTACCGGCCGGTCGCAGCTCGATCAGGCCTTTGCTGAGCGGCATCTCCAGGCGAAGGTTGTCCTGACCGCGGTCGATGCGGATGTGATCAAGACCTATGTGCGGCTTGGCCTCGGCATCGGCATCATTGCGACGCTGGCCTACAGCACGGAGGAGGACAGGGATCTCGTCGCGCTCGACGCGAAACATCTGTTCCAACCGAGCATCACCAAGATTGGTTTTCGGCGCGGCTCCTTCCTGCGCGGTTATATGTACGATTTCATCGGACTGTTTGCGCCACACCTGACGCGGCAACGGATCGACCAGGCGGTGTCCTGCTCCAAAGAGGAGATCGACGCGCTGTTCCAGGACATCGAACTTCCTTACCTGTAGCTGTCAGGCGGCGGCGGATTTCTCCGGCTCGAAGTTCGGCTCAAGTACTTCACGGACGAAGCGCAGATAGACCGTAAAGGCTTCGCAGCGGCCGTCATCATGAGTCACGACGAAAAACGGAGCGATATCGATGCCATGCGCCGCGGCCAGCCGCATGCCGTCGCTGTACGGATCGTTCTCTTGCGCCAGTGCCACGGCATCGATGAATTTCATCCAACCGTCGCGCTGCAGGCGGGCTTCGACATCGAGGCACTTGCGGCACGCCGAACCATCGTGCAGGAGTTTCTTGACGAAGACGATGTTCACGGGCGTTGGCAGGTCTGGATCAGGAGAGGAATCAAGCGTGCGCAGTCTAGCAGCGGGGCAGTTATACCGATAAATACGGACTTGTCATATTCATATCCCCCTCGGTAATAACCGGGTTTGCCGCGCGATATATGGGCACGCAGCAACGGCATCGTCCGCCGCTGGGAGCAGGATCCGTAGACAGACCGTTCGTTCGGCGGCCGGGCGTTGTGCTAACCACTCGGCATTTCGGTAGAACCGTTCGTAATCGCTGCCAGAGATCCGAAACAGTTCGATAAAGGCCGGGACGAGATCGTGATAGGTGGCGATCGAGGCGAGCTTGGCGTTATTGAGGTCCTGTTCGAGCCACGTGTCATAGCCGGAATAGCCGTGCCAGCGATCGCGCCATAGGCGGTAGTTCTCTCGCAGCGCCGCCAGCACCTCCTGCTTGGCGGTCAACTTGGCCGCATCCGACTGGGCCGAGTCGTACACCGTCTGCAGCCGTTTTCGGGTTGCCAACAGCAGCGAGACGAACTCGTCATCGCGTTGGTCCGCGTCGAGGGCCCGCCGTCGTTCGTTCGCGGGCAGCGTGTGCTCGATCCAGACACGATAGCCAAGCCGCGCGACCGCCGTGGCATACGCCTCGTTGAAGTCACTATCATTGCGGCAATAGAGTTTCTGATGTGCCAACTCATGGAAGAGCACTTGCACCAAGCGACCGTCATCCCAGCGCGTCATCGTGTTCAACAGCGGGTCGGCGAACCAGCCGAGCGTTGAATATGCGGCAACACCACCGACGTAAACGTCATGTCCCGCGGCAGCGAGCGATTGCGCCGCCTGGTGCGCGGCCTCGCTCTGGAAATAGCCGCGATAAGGCAGACAGCCCACCAGCGGGAAACAGGATTTTATCGGTTGCAACGACAAGGCGGGCGTGGCGAACACGTTCCAGACGACGTGTTCGCGGCCCAGGTCGGCATATTTCGTGTAGCTGCGGTTTGCCGGCAAGCCCAGCTGCGAGGTCGCGAATGCGCGCGCTGCTTGCGACAGTTCAAGCTTGTGCCGCAGTGCCGGTGCCAGAGCAGGATCGCGGAGCAAGGCATCGACTGGTTGGGCCCGCCACATCACAGCCGCGTGGCCGTGCAGCGCCTGGGCGAAGTAACTCACCGTGGCACAACCGGAGCAGGTTGTCGCGAACCACAGCACCAGCAGGCGGGCAGGCAATGACCGGCGCGTGCCCTGCCGATTGGGTTTCCAGTAGAATCCGGGGCACCATCTCAGAGCGGAGCCGCGGCGGCCTGCCGATGAACTCAAGTCTGATCACTCCTGCGGAGTTGTTGCGGCGGCTCGATGATCCGCTTTGCATCGCCGTCGACTGTCGCTACGAATTGCTCGACCCGGGGGCGGGCGATGCAATGTATCGTGCCGGCCACATCCCCGGAGCCGTCTACCTGGATTTGCTGCGCGATCTCAGCGGACCGGATGCCCCCGCCCGAGGCCGCCACCCGCGGCCAGAGGCTTCGGTGCTGGCGAAGACGCTCGGCCTCGCCGGCATCGGCTCTGAACATCACGTCGTTGCTTATGATAACAACAACGGTCCCGCCGCCAGGCTGTGGTGGTTGTTGCGATATCTTGGTCACGATGCCGTATCCGTGCTCGATGGCGGTTGGCCATCGTGGGTTGCTGCGGAAGGCCCGGTCACGACGAACCTGGAGCGACGCAATGCGGCGCAGTTGCAACCCCGGATACGAGCGGACCGCCTCGTGGTGATAGAGCAAATCGATTCGGCGATGCCCCTGGTCGATGCCCGGGAAGAAGCAAGGTATCGCGGGCTGGTGGAGCCGTTCGATCCTCGCCCCGGGCGGATTCCCAATGCCCGGCATCTGTACTGGCGCTCGAATCTGGAAGGTGACGGACGGTTGCTCGATCCGGCTGTTCTGGCGCAGCAATGGCGCGGCGCGCTGGGCCGTGATCCGGATGAAAGCACCGTGCATTACTGCGGCTCCGGCGTTACGGCCTGTGTCAATGCCCTGGCGCAGGTTGTCGCGGGCTTCGGCGTGCCGCGTGTCTACCTTGGTTCCTACAGCGAATGGAGCCGTTCCGATCGCCCCGTCGCTATCGGGTAACAACCAGGTGAACGTCGGCAATGCCGGTACCGGTGACCAAGGCACCGCGGTTCGTGCGAAACAGCAATGAGAGAGGGAAAGTAGCCATGAAACAGCGATTCTGGGTGTTCCTGCTATCGTGGTTATGTTGGGCTGCACCGTGCCTCGCACAGGTTACGGCGGACGTCGTGATCGTGTTCGACAATTCCGGCAGCATGCGCACGAACGATCCGCAGGTACTGGCCAAGGACGCGGTACGGCAGTTCATCGCCAGTCTCGGTCCGGGCATCCGGGTTGGTCTGATCCTGTTCGATCAACGCGTCGACCTGGCGGTGCCACTGCAAACCTCCGATACTTCGCGCGCCGCCGCGATCGAGGCGGGAATCGGCAGGATCAATTACCGTGGCCAGCGCACCGACATTCCAGCCGCGCTGGAGCGCGCGGCGCTTGAACTGAATAACTCGAGTCGAGCCGGGGTGACCAAGGCCATCGTGTTCCTGACCGATGGCATCGTTGATACCGGCAACCCCACCCAGGACTTGGACAAGGCGCGCTGGGTCCGTGAGGATTTCGCTCGTGGTGCGGCGGACGGCGGAATCCACATCTATGCGATCTCGTTTACCGCCAAGGCTGATCGTGTGTTGACCGAGGCTCTTGCCGAAGCCACCGGAGGCGCGTCACCCCATGCCGCCAGCGCCGCTGATTTGAGCGACGCGTTTGCGTCGGTCTCGACCGCATTGACCTCGTTGCGGCCAATCGTGCCGCCCGCCGCGGTGGCGCCGCTGCCGGCGCCGGCGCCTCTGCCCGTTGCCGAACCGGCAACGACGACGCCAGCCGTTGCGCCGGTGACCGAGACTGTGCCCACGCCGGCGCCCCGGGTCGACTCGGCAGTCGAACCGGCGGCTGCCACGGTGGCCGACGTTGCGCCGGGCCCTGCAGCAGCCGACACCGAACCAGCAAGCGCCGCTGACCAACCATTCGGCGTCGATGATCTGACCGAAGAAGAACGCGCCGCATTGCAGGAAGCCGGGGTCGACCTCGACGAGATGTTCGCTGCCGAGCCGGGGAAGGCCATCATCATCCCGCCCAAGCCCCAGGAGGATCGCAAAGGCATGCTTGGCTTGTTGCTGCTCGCAGCCACGGCCGGAGCGTTACTCGTAGGCGTCGCGTTGTGGCTGCGTTCGCGCCGCAACAGCGGCGCCGGCAGCGCCGGTGCCAGGGCGCCGGAAGCGGCGGTTGGGCAAGGCAGGCTTGATGTGCGCTTGCGCGATGTCGAATCCATCACGGGACGGAACAATATCGTGATTGGGGACAAGCCCTTGATGATAGGCAGGACCCGAGGCAACGATGAGAATCTCGACTACCTGGTCGTGGATCGGCCGACCGTGGGACGGCGCCATGCGCTCGTCTCGAAGCGCGGTGCGCAGTATTGGCTTGCCGATCAAGGCAGCGTCAATGGCACCTATCTCAATGATCAACGCCTCACTGGCGAGCGGCAGCTTCACCACGGTGACCGGCTTCGCTTGCACAAGTATGTATTCGAATTCGACGCCCCGGGTCTCGTTCCCGCGGCAACGGAAACGAAAGCACGAGGCGAATCGACGGTGGTTGCAGATGCAGCAACCCTGGTCGGCGCTGCGGCTGGCAGTGCGCTGGCGTATGCCGAGCGAGGCGGGGATACCGGCATCGCGACCGCCGGTAAGATGGCCGCGACAGGCGACTGGTTCAGCGATACTGGCATGGGCGCGCAGCGGCGTGAACCGCAAGCGGCGCCTGCAACTGGTGCGGCAGAAGCGGCTGCGCTGCCACGCACGGAACTGCTCGACCCGGACGCCGCCGCCGCCGCATTCTTCACTGATGCGGTGAGCAGCGGTTTTGACCAGGACAATGCCGGGACCGATGCGCCAGCAGCGGACGGACAGGGTCATGAGGGGTTGCAGCAAACCGTCACGACGGTGGCTGAAGTCCCCGACCTGTTTGCGGAACTTGCGGCACCTGCATCGGACGCTGGCCCGCCGACCGTCGAGCACGACTTGTCGGCGACCCCATTTCTTGCGACCAGCGCGATGCAAACCGCGGCCGACTCGCGGCGGCCATTTGCCGACCTGGATACCTCGATCACAGACGCGGATGCCCTCGAGTGTGCCCCGGGCAGCGAACGCTTGCAGCCGGTCAATCCCGATCTCACGGTGACCGATGATGATTTCGAGATGTTCGATGTCACCGGAACCGGCGACGATACGGCTGAGGGCTTCGCCGCCGTGGCGGAGGCGAAGCCTGCCGGAGAGCGGGATCACGAGTAGATGCGGAAAGGCTTCGAAGTTCTCGAGATACTGGCGGACGGCCGGTGTCATTCGGGAGGGGCGATCGCTCGATCGTTGCACATCAGCCGCGCCGCGGTTTGGGAACGCATCTCCGTCCTGCGCGCCGCCGGTCTCGACATCGACGCGCAAGCGGGACGTGGCTATCAGCTGGCGAGGCCGCTGGAACTGCTGTCCGCGACGGCGATTCGTGCTGCGCTCGACACGGAGGCACGCTCGCGGATCGGTGAAATCCAGGTATTGGCCAAAACGGATTCGACGAACCAGCGGCTGCTCGACCTCGCGCTGACCAAGGACATCCATGGTCATGTCTGCCTGGCGGAAACCCAGACCCGGGGCAGGGGGCGACGCGGTGACCTTTGGCACGCACCGCTGGCCGGCGGTCTGTATCTCTCGCTCGGCTGGCGGTTCGAGCGACCGCCGGCGACCTTCGGTGCGCTGGGACTGGTCGTCGGCGTCAGCGCCGTGGAAGCTCTGACCGATTGTGGCTGCCCCGGCCTCGGCTTGAAGTGGCCGAACGATCTGGTCCGCGGGCGAGACAAGCTTGGCGGCATCCTTATCGAAATGCGGTCCGAGCTGAGTGGCCCAACCACGGTCGTCATCGGCATTGGCATCAACGTGGTACTCGCCGAAGCGGTGCGCCAGCGCATCGATCAACCAAGTACCGATCTGCTTCGTGCCTGTGGCAGCGCGCCGTCCCGCAATCTGCTCGCGGCTACCCTGTTGTCTCGCCTCGCCAGCGCACTGCCGCAATTTTGTACGCACGGCTTCGGGCCGTGGCGGCGGCGCTATGAACAACTGGATGTGTTGCGCGGTGAGCAGGTCGAACTCGTGCTGCCGGATGGGGTAGTCCGGGGGTCGGTCGAGGGAATAAGCGGTGTGGGCGCGCTGCAGTTGCGCATGAACGAAGGCGTGCGCGCCTATCTGTCGGGACGGATCAACCGGGTGCCGAGGGAGTCTTGATGGACCTGCTGCTCGATGCGGGCAATTCGCGGCTGAAGGCGGCGGTGGGTGACGGATTGACGCTCATCCCGCTGGCGCCGCTCGATTGGGCCGAGGCGTTACCGGACCCGACACCAGTCTGGGGACCGCTGCAACGACCGGATCGGATTCTGTGCGCCAACGTTGCTGGTGCGCGACGTGCCGAGCAGATTGCGGCGTGGGCGAACCGTTGCTGGGGTCTGCCGTTGCGACTGCTTCGCGTCGGCGCCGCGGCGGCCGGTGTCCGCAACCGCTACGGCCGGCCGGAGCAGTTGGGCATTGATCGCTGGCTTGCGGCGGTCGCCGGCTACAATCATGTCCGCCACGCGGTTTGCGTGATCGATTGCGGCACCGCAGTGAATGTGGAGTTCGTGACCGCTGACGCGGACTACCTGGGCGGACTCATTGCGCCTGGATTACGGCTGATGAGTGAGTCATTGTCGCGCGGTACTGCGGCATTGCCGTTGACGAGTTTGAGTGCGGGCCACCGCATCGGCAGAGATACCGCGAGTTGTCTCAGCGCGGGCATCGCGCATGCGCTTGGCGGCCTGATCGATCGGATAGTCGCGACCGCGCGAACGGAATTGGCGACGGAGCCGGCGTGGCTGATGACCGGTGGCGACGCCGCATTGCTCGCGGCGTTATCGCCAATCACGTTCGAAGTGATTCCGGATCTCGTGCTGCGAGGCATCGTGCTGGCGCAGGGAGACGGCTGATGAAATGGATCTGCATGCTGCTGCTGGTCGCCAACCTGGGATTCTGTGGCTGGGCCATGAATACCGAACTTCGCCATGCGGCAACGCGGGCGAGGCCGCTCGACCTTGCTGCCGGCATGCCGTCGCTGACATTGTTGCGCGAGCTTCCCGAACTGCCTGCGCGCGGCGAGTCTGCGAGCAACCCGGATCAAACAGCTCCTGATGGCGATGCGATCGATGAATCGATTTCCATTTTCGATCCCAACCCGATGCTGCCATCGGCCAACCTCTGTGTCGCGGCCGGGCCGCTGGCTGACGCGAGCCAGAGTGTGCGGTTGCGGGACTGGTTGGCGGCACGCGCCGTTCGGGTCGTCGCTGAGGTCAGGGCGGTCAGGACGCGACAGCTGTACACGGTGTTTCTGGAGGAACGCGATTCCGCTGCCACGACCGGGCCGGTGTCTGAACGGC